>JAEWOM010000012.1 GCA_023399675.1 Bacteroidota bacterium | reverse complement strand
ACTTACGAAATTTCAAACCTGTATTGAACTCAAAAGAAATAAGTTTGAGGAAGAAACAAAAACGGCAAAGTCAAAAAGACCGCCGAATAGTCAAATTAATGCTTTGTCTGATGAAAGGTATTTCAGTTTCAAGGAAACCAAACTGAAATCCTATACTTTTCCTTCAGTCCAGGAACAAATCTATTTCCTTACTTCTGAAATTTACGATTACAGAACGGCCGATATTGAAATGGTCAACAATAAACTGCCGATATTTCCTGAAGAATGCGAAAAGTTAATCGGTAAAATCCAAACGCTTACTAAAATGCGCGCAGAAATGGAACCCGAGAAACAGGAGCTTCCTGCTTCGCTTCTGCCATATTCAAAACTCAGAATAAACTGCAATGTAAATAAAATTGTTGATGTGTTTTTCCAGTTGAATCGTGAGATGTTTGAGGATGGAAAGCCTTTTATTGACGGTGCAGTGCAGGATATTGTTGCGGTTATCGTAAATTCATTTGAAGATCGAGCGGGACTTTCATTAAGTCCCGCTACAGTTGAAACTATTTTGCGGCCTTCAAAAAATGATAAACGACCTAACTCTCACAAACGCATAGACTTAGATAAACTGTTGTAAAAAAAATAGTCCCGGCGAGACCATTTCGGGACTTCCGGACTTTTTTCTTTCTCACAACTTTGCTTCATAATCTTAAACAAACAATTTTTATGGAAGCAATTATTTTATCAAAAGAGCAATTTGATGGTCTAATCTCAAAAATTAATGAGATTCACGAAAAACTTAACGCTAAGACAGCAGCAAAACAGGAAGTATTCCTGGACAATGAAGAGTTAATCGCAATGCTAAAAATCTCTCGCAGAACTGCACAGACGTGGCGCGATGAAGGTAAAATTTCTTTTTCCCAGGTAGGCAGTAAAATCTACTACAAACTGTCCGATGTTGAAAAGACAATGCAGGATCACTACAACAAATCCTTCGCGAAAAAGTGACTGACAATGTTCCAAACGCTGAAACCTCTAAGCCCTCAAATTCAGTGAGGGCTTTTCTCTAAAATCTAACTTCTAAAATCTAACTTCTAAACAAATGAAATCCACCATATTTAAAAACTTCAACGAAGTGACAGAACAAAAAGAAATTCTGAAAATCCTTTCCGATATCAAAACCGGCGTATATCAAAACGCAATCACTTATTTAAGAAAATCCCTTGCAGATAATAAAACCGAAGCAGCAGAAAGAGCCAAAAAATCACTTCCGGCATTCACACCAAGTGCCACATTCAACGGAGGAAGAAAAATGGAATTCCTTACCAATTACAACGGATTAATGGTTTTGGATATCGACAAACTCGAAAAAGAAAAACTTCAACAGTGCAAGACAAAAATCAGAATGGACGATTTTGTATTTGCTTCGTTTGTCAGTCCTTCCGGAAACGGACTGAAAATTTTCGTGAAAGTTTCGTCCGACAAAGAACAGCACAAAGAAATATTCTTGGAATTGCAGAAATACTTTGAAGAACTTCTGCAGGTTGAAATCGACAAATCAGGCAAAGACATAACCAGGCTTTGTTTCTTTTCCTACGATCCTGAATTATACCTGAACGAAAATGCGGAAGTCTTTGCGAGCGGAGCGAAGCAATCTGTTCAAACTGATTCCCAAACTGTAAAAAAGACCGATAACCGAAAACCAACAACCAACAACCAGGAAACCATTTACGAACACAGTGTGAGATTTACCGAGAAGAAAATCCAATTCACAGAAGGTAACCGCAACAACTTCGTTTTTGCTTTGGCCAACAATCTCAATCGAAAAGGAATTTCAGAATCGATGGCTTTAGGCTACATTCTGGCAGATTATGGTTACGACACAAAGGAAGTAACTACAGCAGTTCAAAGTGCATACAGCAACACTGCGGAACACAATACAGATAAGTTTATTCCAAAAGAAAAATCTGCAAAATCTGCGCGATCTGCGAGCGATAAAAGTAATTCCGGTGAATCGTCCGTGAAAATCCTTTCCGATGGAAACTTTTCTGATGAAGAAGAAGAACAACCTTCATACATTGACAAATTGGAGAACTTCCTAAACAATCGTTACAATTTCCGCTATAATAAAGTTTTAGGGAAACTGGAATTTAAAACGCTGAAAGCCTACAAATACAAACCAATGACCGACTTCACAGAAAATTCAATCCTTCGCGAAATTTTGAAAGCAAAAGTGAAATGCAGTATCAATTCCTTGCGGAATTTACTGCATTCCGACTACTGCGCAATGTATGATCCTTTCGAGGTGTACTTTGAGAACCTTCCTAAATATGAAGATGAAACCGATTATATTACAATGTTAGCCGATACAGTAACCACCACAAAACAGGACCTTTGGCGTACTTGCTTTAAGAAATGGTTTGTAGCTATGGTGGCTTGCGTACTTGATGAAAAACAGGTCAACCAAACAGTAATTGTTTTTAGTGGAAAACAAGGTTTAGGTAAAACAACCTGGATGGAAAAATTAATGCCTACACAATTGAAAGAATATATCTTTTCAGGAACAATAAACCCCAACAATAAAGATACGTTGATACACTTAGCAGAATGTATGTTAATCAATCTAGACGAGCTCGAAAATCTAAACCGCTCAGAAATCGGCAGCTTAAAAGAAATTATCACAAAAACCCATATCAGAATGCGAAAGGCCTACGGCCACAACAATGAAAATATGCCAAGACGCGCGAGTTTTGCAGGAAGCGTAAACACCGCCCAGTTTCTGAATGATACAACAGGCTCACGCCGCTTCCTCTGCTTTGAAGTAGAAAACATAGAATACACGCATAATATTGATATTAACAAAGTTTATGCACAGGCTGTAAATCTCTACAAAGAAAATTTCCGCCATTGGTTTAATCAGGAAGAGATTAAAGAAATTAACACCAATAACGAACAATATCAGTTGAGAAGTCCGGAAGAGGAATTGCTGCTTACTTGGTTCAATGTTGCAGACAGAGAAACAGCGAATAACTTTTTAACTACTACTCAAATAGCTGTAGTTTTATCAGAAAAAGCTAAAATGAACATTACCGACAGCACAGTTCACAAACTGGGCAAAGCCCTGAAAAAACACGGCTACCTTCGTTTGAAAAAATCAGGAGTATATGCCTACGCTGTTTTTGAAAAGTCTTATGATGATGTTATCTCTGAAAATCGTGAAAGTGATGTTGAGAAACCAATAGCTGAAAACCTTCAACAGTTCTCATTTAGATTTTAAAATAATTAGGTTCCAAAATGCACTATTATACTTTAGTTTGTTTGGGTAGGTAGGGTAAAGGAAAAACGGCAACAAAAAAATATTATTTTTTCTTTCAGAATTTTGATGATTAAAGCACTGCTATACAATGCAGTGTTTTTGTATTCAGTTTCTGATTTACTTTCTGATGACTGCATTTGCTTTGGTCGATAATCCTAAATTATCAATTACTTTTTGTTTAATAAATATTCAGTTACCTTACCTACCATTTCTATTTTTAACAAAAAAATCAAATTTTTTATGAAGTTCTGTAAAATTTAAATAATTGAAAATTAATAGTTTATAATTTAAGTACAGTAAATACTCTTGATAAAACTTGCGTATGTCATTATTTTTTCGTATCATTGTACTCGAAAATAAAAAACCAACCTCAATTTGCACTTGAAGTTGGTATTTTTTAAATGTAATTGTTGACTACTAAATTCTGTACTTATGCTTGAAAGTACATTTTAGAGGCTGGTCACCTCATTATGATTTTAGTACTGTCGGTTGTTTTGTTTTGCAAAAATATGAAGTTTTATTCGTATTTGCAAATTTTCTTTCCGTACAGCACTGTAATTCAAGCAAATTATTAATGTGTAATTTAAAAATTAATTGAATTATGGGAGAGTTTGCAACTTCTATTTTTTTGCCAACGGTCGGCAAGGTTATTATAAAAAAGGCCGCAGAAAGTTTTCTTGAAAACAGAGAGAACTTCATTATTTATTTTAAGTCCAAATTTACCAAAATTAAAAATCAGGATGTCAGATTTTCGATTAGTTATCTGATCAGAATACAAGTACCTGGTTCTTCGAAATTTCTTCTTGTTCGCGGAAATCGAATCAAGGAGCAGTTTCAGCCTGTGGGTGGTGTATACCAAAAATACAACGGATTTTCTGCTTTTGATGATTGGGGTTATAAACCTGATTGCGGAACTAAAGGAATTGAAAACGACGCTATTAGCAAAGATGATTTACGCTTCACTGTCAAGGGAAGGTATACGTTGGATGTTATCAAATGGTTCGAAACCAAAAAAGGGCGTGAGGATAATGCTCATAGGGAGTTTAACGAAGAATTAATTGAAACAGAAATTTTGGACAGAGAAATTTTCAAAAATCCTAAATTCGATTTCATAAGAAAAGTAGCCAACGTATTTAAATTTAGCACATATCATGGGTGTTATGAAGTGCTGATTTATGACATTGTAAACTTGCTTCCTACTCCGGAACAGACTGAAGTTCTTCGTAAACTTTTGGATCAACCTCGCAATCCTGAAACAGGATATATATTGGCAGACCGTTCTGAGATTGAGCAACTTCGTTTATTGGACGGTGATACACAAATTGGAAAAATTGGCGAACACACAAAATATTTAATCAATGAGAAATAATATAAATAATTTATACAATAAAGAGTTCGAAAAAGACGAACTCTTGGCTATTATAGCAAGCAATCTAGAACTTGATGAAACCAGAAAGGAAAAAATGAAAACTGCTTACAAAGCAGTTACGGATGTGCTGAAAGCGGATCCTGATTTTTTTAAAAACATTCAAATATATGTTTATGAACAGGGCTCCTTAAGGATTGGAACTACAGTAAAGCCGTTGCCGGGAAAGGAGTTTGATTTAGATATCGTGCTAAGAATCAACGATTCTTATCTTAATTATACGCCTCAGCAAATTTATGATGAATTATACAGGGTTTTGGCTAATCATGATACATACAGGCCGCTTTTAGAGAAGAAGAAACGATGTGTAAGGGTTAATTATAAATCAGATTTCCATATGGATATTCTTCCGGGATGTATGATTACAAGTGATAATGACAGGATTATGATTGCAGAGGATGAAAAAAGATTACTCTGGTCAAGAACTTCGCCCGAGGGATATGCAGAATGGTTTGATACGATTTCCAATAGAAAAAGAGGTTTTTTCTTGTTGGAGTCCATGTATGGCGCATTGGTAAAGGCTGAAGTTGAAACGCGAGAATTGCCAAAAGATGTTTATATGAAAACTCCGCTTCAAAGAACGGTTCAAATCATTAAACGCTACAGGGATGTGTTTTATGAAGGCAAGAATTTGGAAGAAGTGCCTTCCGTGTCAAGTGTTGTGCTTACTACGATGATTGCAAAGGGATATCAGGAAGAAACTTCCATTCAGCAGGCTTTGGTTAATGCCATTAAAATCATGAAGAAAAATGCCGATGATTACCGTTTCAAGGGAATTAAATTCAAAGTTGAAAATCCAGTAGATAATCATGACGACAGAGATAGAAGAGAAAACTTTACAGATTTTTGGCAGACAAAACACTACGATAGTTTCGTGAAATTTGTGGACCAACTTCAGAAAAATGTGAACGAATTTCTTCAAAACAGTCCAAACGAAAAATCGTACAATAATCTTTTCGGTGGTGGCTTCTATAAAAGAGATATACAACAGAAGATTAAGTACGATGCTATCATAAAAGGTGATGTTCGTCCAGGTGCTTTCGCGTCAGGTATTGTACGTACAGATGCACTGGGAAATATTAACACAACTTCAGGTATTAAAAATGACAGCCATGGGTTTTATGCTGAATGATTTGGAAAAAGCAAGAAGATTTCCTTTAGGATTTCTTCTTGCTACCAAAATAGAGTGCGAGAAAAATTTCAAATGGTTGAAATTTGCGGTTACTAAGAATTTACTTACGGCAAAGGGTACTTTATCGGAAAATGGAAAACAGTACAGTTTCGATATTGCTTATTCACCATTTTTGCCCGGAAGATTCGACAGAGTGTTGGTTGATGGAATAGACTTAATTAAGTGTGCTGATACACACTTTAATGGAGATAAATCTTTATGCCTATACCATCCTGTTTATGATTTAAAGGGAAAGTTGTTTATGCCTTTGGTAAATATTATACCTTTTATTTCAGAGTGGGTGTATTATTATGAACAGTACCGTAAATACAAAGTTTGGCTTGGCCCGGAATATCCTCATGGCCTAAAATAAAATTTTAATAAATTCCCCTGTAGATTTACTGCAGGGGAATAAATAAAAATCAAATGAATAATTCAGAAGTTTTTACGATAAAAGAAGTGACGAATGTCCATTCTGGTGTTGTTTTGCAGAAAACGGCTAACCTGAATGTGGACAAACTTACCAATACCTTCGTTTTGATGCTGATGACTTCCGATTTTGATGAAGATGGTGTTCTGCTCGAAAATTTGAAACCTAACGCACTGTATAAGTCCACCTTGGATAAGTATTTTCTCAAGCAGGGTGATATACTCTTCAATGCGAAAGGAAGAAGATTTTTTGCAGTGGTGTATGACGGTGAATACGAAAATGCAGTTCCAGGTTCTTCATTTCATGTCCTGAAAGTCAGAGATCAGTTTCTTTCCCCGGAATTCCTAGCGTGGTACCTCAATCACCCTGAAACAATGAAGGAATTTAGCAAGAAGCTATCAACTCAAAATATGCCGATGGTCACCAAAAAAGAATTGGAAGAGATAAAGATTTATCTTCCACCGCTGGAAGTTCAGCAGAAAATTGTGGGCTTGGCAAATCTCAACAATTCAAAAAACCGAATTCAGAAAAAGTTAATCAGCCTTAATGAAACTTTAATTAATGCAATAACATATAACAAAATTAAAAATGAGTAATAAAGTAACCCAAAAGGATATTAATAATGTAGTTTGGAAGGCCTGCGACACTTTTCGTGGGATTATTGATCCTTCACAATACAAAGATTATGTCCTTACCATGCTGTTCCTGAAGTATGTTTCAGATGTATACAACGAAAAAAAGGAGGAGTATATAAAAAAATACGAAGGCAATGAAGACCGCGTTCAGCGTGCCTTGGATCGTGAGCGTTTTATTGTTCCGTCAGAAAGTAGTTTCGAATATCTTTATGAAAACCGAAGCAATCCTAAAATTGGTGAAATGATTAATCATGCCTTGGCAGAACTGGAAGAAGCCAACCGCGAAAAACTGGGTGGTCACGACGGTTCCAATATTTTTAGGAATATCGACTTCAATTCTTCGAATCTGGGTGATCCAAAAGATAAATCCACAAGATTACGTCATTTACTTACGGATTTCAATGGGCTCAATCTTTCCCAGCATAATTTGGAAGGCAATGATGTAATTGGTGGTGCGTATGAATTTTTAATAGCCAACTTTGCTTCAGATTCAGGTAAAAAGGCGGGGGAATTCTTTACTCCTGCAGAAGTTTCTACACTGTTGGCTAAACTTACAAAATCAAAACCAGGTTCACGAATTTATGATCCAACATGTGGTTCGGGCTCGTTGTTGATTAAAGCAGGGCGTGAAGTTGGTGACAATAATTTTTCACTGTTTGGACAGGAAGCCAATGGAAGTACATGGGCTTTGGCGGTAATGAACATGTATTTGCATGGTTACGATAACGCTATTATTCGTTGGGGAGATACACTGCGAAATCCTAAACATAAAAATGGAGAAAGCCTGATGCGTTTTGACACTGTGGTGGCCAATCCGCCTTTTTCTTTAGATAAGTGGGGCGCCGAAGAAGCCATGTCCGATCCTTACAACAGATTTTGGAGAGGTATGCCGCCTAAATCAAAAGGCGATTGGGCGTTTATTTCGCATATGCTTGAAAGTTTGAACGATCATGGTAAAGCAGGAGTGGTAATTCCGCATGGAGTTTTGTTTCGTGGTGCTGCAGAGGGAAGAATTCGCCACAATATTTTAGAAGAAGATTTATTGGAAACTGTTATTGGTTTGCCGGCGAACCTGTTTTTTGGAACCGGTATTCCTGCCGCAATTATGCTGTTCAATAAGGAGAAGAAAAACAGAAACAAAGTTCTATTTATCGATGCAAGCCGGGATTTTATTGCCGCTAAAAACCAAAATTACCTCTCGCAGGACAATATCAGTCATATTTTGGAAGTGTATAGCAATTTCCACGATAATGTGGTGGAAACTGGCGTAGTGGAAGATAAGTTTGCGTATGTTGCTGATTTCGAAGAAATAAAAAATAATGATTTCAACCTCAATATTCCCCGCTATGTAGACACTTACGAAGAGGAAGCCGAAATTGATATTCTTGCGGTACAAAGTGAAATTGAAACACTAGAAACAGAACTGGCAGAAGTGCAGGAAAAAATGAATCAGTATCTTGAATTTTTTAAGTAAATGAAATATGGATAAAACATTACTTAAAATTCAGCAAAAGAATATACCCGTAAGTTGGCGTGTTGAAAGATTTGGAGATGTATTTGATTTTCTATCAACTGCTACCTATTCTCGTGATATTCTCAAAGAATCAGGTGAAGTGCAATATCTACATTATGGAGATATACACACAAAATATAATTTTCATTTGGATTTTACTAAAAATAACTTGCCTTTTATTACAGAAATTGAAAGAAGAAATTATCCGTACATGAAAAATGGAGATTTGGTTCTTGCGGATGCTTCTGAAGATTACGACGGAGTTGGAAAAGGGGTAGAAATTAAAAATCTTGGGGACTCAAAAGCGATTTCTGGACTACACACTTTTTTGCTTCGGGACAAGGATTCAAATTTTGTTTTGGGATACAAAGGTTTTATTCCCTCTTGCGACGTTGTAAGAGAACAATTTTATCGTTTCGCTACAGGTACCAAAGTGTATAGTTTGTCTAAAGAGAGCCTTTCAAATGTTAAGGTTTTGATCCCACCCAAAGAAGAACAGAAAGCCATTGCCGACTGCCTTTCCACTTGGGACGATGCCATAGAAAAGCAAACCAAACTGATCGCCGCCAAAGAACAGCGCAAAAAAGCCCTTATGCAGCAACTGCTTTCCGGTAAAAAAAGATTGCCGGGGTTTGAAAAGAAATGGAAACTTCATTCAATTGAAGAACTGTTTATTTTCAAGAATGGCAAGGCTCACGAAAATGTAATTGATGAAGAAGGCAAATTTATCTTAATCAATTCGAAATTTATTTCTAGCAATTCCCAAGTGGTAAAAAGAACAAATAAAAACCTTTCACCACTAAAAATAGATGATTTAGTTTTCGTAATGAGTGATGTTCCAAAAGGTAAAGCGCTCGGAAAATTTTTCTATGTGGACAAAGATGGATTGTATACTCTCAACCAACGAATTGGGCTATTACAGATAAAGACGGGAAACCCTAAATTTATGTACTACTTATTAAATAGAAACAGGCATTTTCTTTCATTTGATAATGGCGTTGGACAGACTAATTTGCGAAAAGATGATATTTTAGAATGTCCACTTTTAATACCTGATTTGGATGAACAAAATGAAATTGCGAATTTCATTTCTTTTATCGATCGGGAATATCAGTTGGAATTATTAAAATTAGATAAATTGAAAACCCAAAAAAAGGGGATGATGCAAAAACTGCTAACAGGCAAAATTAGATTAATTGCATAATTTTATTAATGAAATACTATCTGTTTATCGATGAAAGTGGAGACCATGGTCTGGTAAATCTAGACCCTGGTTTTCCTGTTTTTCTGCTTTGTGGTGTCTTGCTTTCGCAGGAGGATTATTCACGTTTTCAGTTATGTTTCGGTGGGCTCAAAAATCATTTTTTTGGCAGTAAGAAGATATGCTTCCATTCCCGCGATATCCGCAAATGGCAAAATGGCTTCGAAATACTTATGAACCCTACAGTTCGGGAAGATTTTTATGGTAAGGTAAATGCCATGATGTCGCAGCAGCATTACACCGTTTTCGCCTCGGCAATAGATAAACAGAAATACATTACCAAATACGGCAAACTGTCCGATGATGTGTACGAAATGGCACTCTCATTCATTATAGAAAGAGTGGTTTTTTATTTAGACGATATGCCCGATGCTGATAAACAGTTAGAAATTATCATAGAAAAAAGAGGGCCTAAAGAAGATCAGAAGTTAAGTTCCCATTTTCAGAAACTTATGGCAAGAGGTACCGGTTTTGTAAATTCCCAACGCTTAAACGATCTGAAAATAAAAATTTACTTCCGTACAAAAAATGATGATATTGAGGGTTTGCAGTTGGCAGATTTGGTAGCATATCCTACAGCAAGATTTGTAATGGACAGAGAAAAAGCAAACCCTGCTTTTGATTTGCTGAAACAGAAATTCTATAAGAAAAATGGTAAGATATATGGGCTGAAGACCTTCCCGTAAAAGGAAAAGCCAAACACGAAGTTTGGCTTTCACTCGACCGGGGACACCCCAATCCTTTAATTATGGTACAAATGTACTGTTATTTATAATAATATCAAAAATTATACTAAACTTTTTTTAGTAAACCTTTAAAACTGAAGATGCTATGAACTTTACTGAGGACAATATTTCACAAATTCCTGCGCTACGTCTGCTTGTAAACCTGGGTTATACCTACCTTACGCCTGCTGAAGCAATGGCGCTTCGTGATGGCAAAAACACTTCGGTGTTGCTGGAGCCGGTACTAAAAGAACAGTTGAAAAAAATAAACCATATTAAAATTGGCAGCAAAACAGCCGAATTTTCAGATACCAATATAGATAAAGCAATTCACGCGCTTAAGGATATTCCTTTGGTAGAAGGTTTGGTGAATGCGAGTAATAAGGCTTATAATATGTTGTTATTTGGTCATGCCTTGGAGCAGTCCTTAGAGGGTGACAAAAAAAGCCACACGGTTCATTTTATCGATTGGGAAAATCCTGCGAATAATGTCTTCCATGTTACTGAAGAGTTTGAAGTAATGCGTACCGGTAGAAAAGATACTTATCGGCCGGATATAGTAGTTTTTGTAAATGGTATACCGCTCGTAATTATCGAGTGCAAAAGCCCAACCATTAAAGAACCGATCAGTCAGGCAATTTCACAGCATATTCGGAATCAGCAGGAAAACGCAATCCAAAGTCTATACATATAC
>JAEWOM010000273.1 GCA_023399675.1 Bacteroidota bacterium | reverse complement strand
ATCATCACTTGATCAGAAGTGAAGAAGCCTGTTTTATTTCTTCGTCAAAAGCTGTTGAGCTCGCTGAAAAAACCGGTGCGAGACTGCATATCTATCATCTTTCTACCGCGAGGGAAACGCAGCTTTTCAGAAATGATATACCGCTGAAAGAAAAGAAAATCACTGCGGAGGTTTGTGTTCATCACCTGCACTTTACCAACGTGGATTATGAGACAAAAGGGGCTTTAATAAAATGGAATCCCGCTGTAAAGACCCAAAAAGACAAAGACGGGCTTTGGGAAGCGCTTTTGGACGACAGAATTGACGTTATCGCAACAGACCATGCGCCTCACACACTCGAAGAAAAAGATAATCCCTATACGAAATGTCCATCAGGTGCTCCGCTTGTGCAGCATTCTTTGGTCACTATGCTCGAATATTTCAAAAAAGGAAAAATTTCACTGGAAAAAGTTGTTGAAAAAATGTGTCACAATCCTGCAATTCTTTTCGAGATTGAAAAACGTGGTTTTATCAGAGAAGGTTTTAAAGCAGACCTCGTTTTGGTTGATTTGGATGCAAACTGGACAGTATCAAAACAAAATATCCTTTCAAAATGTGGCTGGAGTCCGCTGGAAGGAGCAGAATTTCACAGCCAGGTCACACATACTTTCGTTAATGGGAAACTCGTATTTGAAAACGGAACTGTTACGGGAGAAAGGTCGGCGGAAAGACTGCTGTTCGAAAGGTAAAAAAGAATGGTTACTGTAATTTTATTTCGGTGAAAAGCAAATTTCTTCTTCTGATTTTGCTGTCTGTTTTTCTGTTCGATTTATTCTTTATATGGTATGATAATACAGGAGCAAGATTCTTTACAAAGACCTTGCTGCTGCCGTTGCTGATGGTTATTTACCTGCATCAGACTTTGCGTGATGAAGTTTTTCACCGATCATTAAATTCACGAACATTTCTGGCCGGCCTGATTTTCAGTTTTTTTGGTGATCTGTTCCTGCTGTTTTCATGGGGGTTGCTGCCGGGATTGGGAAGTTTTTTAGCGGCCCATATTTGTTATATACTTTGCTTTTTAAGGCTGAAGAAGTTCGTGCCGTCCGTATCAGCAACAGTTGCAGTGTTGGTTTATCTTGGCGCAACAATATTTTTGCTTTATCCACATCTGTTTGAAATGAAAATACCGGTTATCATTTATGCGGTTGCTAATTCACTGATGTTGTGGTTAAGCACGGGCACGGGACAGAAACTGTTGGTTTTCGGTGCGCTCTTCTTTGTGCTTTCAGATACCATCCTTGCTGTGAATCTTTTTGTAAAACCGGATCTTATTTTTAGATTACTGGTTATGATTACCTATGTCACTGCTCAGTTTTTACTGGTTCGCGGCATAGTAAAAGCCAATCGAAATTTAATCACTTCCTGAAGCCCGTCGATATTTTTATCTGCTGAATAGTAATTATTTCCGGATGCAAGCTCAGATTCTTTATTTTTATCATCGAAATCAACCTTTAATAAGCCTAATTAAATGAAATATACAGAAGGAATGCTTCGGGAAGGAGCACTAAAAGACAAAGTAGCGATCGTAACCGGAGGTGGGAGCGGACTCGGGAAGGCAATGACAAAATACTTTCTGGAACTCGGTGCGAAAGTGGTTATCACTTCAAGAAATTTGGAAAAATTGCAGGCCACCGCAAAAGAACTTGAAGAACAGACCGGTGGAAAAGTACTGAGTGTTGCCTGCGATGTTCGCAACTGGGATGAAGTTGAAGCCATGAAAGAAGCCGTGCTCGAAGAATTCGGAAGAATTGATATTTTGCTCAACAATGCTGCCGGAAATTTTATTTCTCCTACGGAAAGGCTCACGCACACTGCTTTTGATGCGATTCTGGATATCGTTCTGAAAGGCACAAAAAACTGTACGCTGTCGGTTGGAAAGTACTGGATTGATCAGAAGATTCCTGGTACTGTTCTTAATATCGTTACGACTTATTCGTGGACGGGTTCTGCCTTCGTTGTGCCTTCTGCCTGTGCAAAAGCAGGTGTTCTTGCGATGACGAGAAGTCTGGCAGTTGAATGGGCAAAATATAATATCCGGTTCAATGCAATCGCTCCGGGACCGTTTCCAACAAAAGGAGCCTGGGAAAGGCTTTTGCCGGGAGATTTGGCTGAGAAATTCGATATGAAGAAAAAAGTTCCGTTAAGACGCGTGGGCGAACATCAGGAACTGGCCAATCTTGCTGCGTATCTGGTCTCAGATTATTCCGCATACATGAACGGGGAAGTGGTGACCATTGATGGCGGCGAATGGTTGCAGGGCGCAGGGGAATTCAATATGCTGGAACAGATTCCGTCGGAAATGTGGGATATGTTCGAAGCGATGATCAAGGCAAAAAAATCAAACTGAACCTGATGTGCATTTGTTCATTCGTATTACTTCGATAAGTTAACCTTTGTTTCCAATTAAAACAGGGTCATTTTTTTCGAAATTCCCTGTTTTTTTGTGGTAGGAAACAGTAACCGGTTATTGATCATGATGCATCGTGTAACGTTTACACTGATGCAATTACTAATTGCATAAACCTTATTTATGAAACTCAAAGTTCCCAAAATTCTGCTTGCAGCAGCACTGCTGATTGCGATTGATTTTTCTGCGCAGGATGCTCCGAAATACGATTACAACGAGGCATTTAATCCATTTTTCTATAAAAATTACGGTTCTGAAACCCGTTCCGCCAGCGGTAAACCTGGACACAATTACTGGCAGAACCGCGCAGATTATGTGCTGACCGCTTCTCTGAATGATGCGAAGAAAGAAATTACCGGTTCCGCAGAGATCACCTACACAAACAATTCGTTTGATGATCTTGATTTTCTGTGGTTGCAGCTCGATCAGAATTTATTCAGTAAAGACTCCCGTGGGAATGCCATCATTCCGCAGGGAGGAAGCAGAAATGGGGCACACGGACAGGTTTTCGATGGGGGTTACCGCATAAAAAGCGTTCAGTTGCTTTCGGCAAATGGTAAAAAACTAAATGTGAATCCCACCTATACGGTAACTGACTCGCGTATGCAGATTGATTTGCCTCAACAGCTGAAGAAAAAGGGTGGTGTGGTGAAATTCAAAATTGATTATTCGTTTGTTTCACCTGATTACGGTTCCGACAGAATGGGCGTGGCTGAAACCAAAAACGGCAAAATTTTTACGATGGCACAGTGGTTTCCACGCATGGCTGTTTATGATGATATCATGGGTTGGAATACACTTCCGTACCTGGGAGCGGGCGAGTTTTATCTGGCATTCGGTGATGTTACGGCCAATTTGACGGTGCCTGCAAATCATTATGTTGTTGCATCCGGAGAACTGCTGAATCCTAAGGAAGTTTATTCTTCAGAGCAAAACAGAAAGTGGGATCAGGCCAGAAATTCTGATAAAACGGTAATTATCCGTTCCGCTGCTGAAGTTAATGCTGCAGCAAAAACGGCGAATTCTACAAAAACCTGGAAGTTCAGAATCAATAATACACGCGACTTTGCATGGGCTTCCTCGCCGGCTTTCATTCTTGATGCTTCCAGAATTAATCTGCCGAGTGGCGCGAAATCTTTAGCAATTTCAGCGTATCCTGTTGAAAGTGACGGGGAAGCTGCCTGGGGAAGATCAACAGAATATGTGAAAGGATCAGTAGAACATTATTCCAAAAAATGGATGGAATATCCTTACGCCACCGCGATTAATGTTGCCGGAAGTGAAGGCGGAATGGAATATCCGGGAATTGTTTTCTGTCACATGAACTCGAAAGGACGTGATTTATGGGGTGTAACAGATCATGAATTCGGACATATCTGGTTCCCGATGATTGTTGGGTCTAATGAAAGACTTCATGCGTGGATGGACGAAGGATTCAATACCTTCATCAACACACTTTCAGAAAAAGAATTTAATAATGGAGAATATTACAGACCGCAGTCACTGCAGAGCATGGGATTCTTCTTTAATAACGATAAAATGGAACCGGTAATGACGGCGCCGGATAATATGAAGGAAATGAATATCGGATTTCTGGCGTATTACAAACCGGCAGCCGGTTTAACAATGCTTCGCGAAAATATTCTGGGCGAAGAAAGGTTCGACAAAGCGTTCCGCGAGTACATCAAAAGGTGGGCATACAAACATCCGACTCCGGACGATTTTTTCCGAACTATGGAAAATGTGAGCGGCGAAGATCTGAGCTATTTCTGGAGAGGCTGGTTCCAGAACCGCTGGAAAATAGATCAGGCTGTAAAATCAGTAAAGTATAAGAATAACGATTTCACGCAGGGAAGTATCATCAGAATTGATAATATCGGACAGTTACCGATGCCGGTTCAAGGAGAAATTAGCTTTAAAGACGGCAGCAAACAGGACTTCAGTCTGCCTGTTGAAGTATGGAAACGAAATACGGAATGGTCATTCACGGTTCCTACTACAAAAGAAATCGTATCTGTAAAACTGGATCCGAAACAGTCTCTGCCGGATTCTGATCCTTCGAACAACACGTTCAGGATGAGCGGTGTTGCGGAGCAACCCGTTAATATCGATGAATATACCGGAATTTTCAGCAGCACTGAACTTCCGCTAAAAATCACTTTACAGAATGAAAGCGGTGTATTAACGGCGCAGGCAACCGGACAGAGCTCTTTCCCGCTTACATTTGAAGGCAACGATACCTTTGTTTTTGAACTGGGTGGAATAGAACTGGTCTTTGCAAAAGATAAAAATAGCTTTTCATTGAATCAGGGTGGTGAAAGTTTCAAATTTTCAAGAGATTCAAAATGAGTCAATTATAGAAAATAACAAAGAATTGTGCGTTGCAGTACGCATTTTTCACTGTCCTGACAGGAAAAAAATGTAAATTTGCACATCGGTAAGCCCGGATGGTGAAATTGGTAGACACGCTCGTTTCAGGTGCGAGTGCCCACAAGCTTGCAGGTTCGAGTCCTGTTCCGGGCACCATTAAAAAATCCGCAATCAGTTAAGATTGCGGATTTCCTTTTTGAAAATATTTTTACTTTTTAATTACAGGGTATCGTTTGGTCCGTACCATCTGTCATAGCTGTAACGTGCGTCCTCAGCGTTACGTGGTCTATATCCCATGTAGATTCCGCCGTCTTTGATATCAGTTTCATATCTTTTCGCTTCATCTTCAGGAACTCCTGCTCCGGTTAATGCACCGATAAGTCCTCCTGTTGCTGCACCTGCACCCGCACCTGCAAGACCTGCTGCCAATGGTCCGGCTACAATCAGTCCAAGACCCGGAAGCAATACGTTACTGCCGATTGCTGCAATTGCTCCAACAACAGCACCAATACCACCACCAATCAGTGAACCGGTACCTGCATTTTCTGCTACTTTATCACCAAGTTCAGTATCTGTATCAACGCTTGTGAAATAACGGTCTCTTGTTTCATCCGACATCATTACATTAATGTCTTCATCGGTGTACCCTCTTTCTCTCAACTCATCGAATGCAGTGTCTGCATCTTCACGTGTTCTGAATACTCTTGATACATAATCATCTCTGTACTCTGGTCTGTAAGTGTTCTCTGTGTTCATAATTTTAATATTTTGTGATTTAATGTGAAACGTTTGATTCAATACAGATGCCAAGAAAAACGAAAGATCGGAACCTGCTTCTAATTTTAACATTTTGTTAAGATTTACATAATGAGTGATTTTCTTAACCGCACCAAAATCAACACGATACAGCGGTTTATATAATTCACATGTGGTGTTTTTGTTGTTAAATTCCTATAAAAGAATATTTATTGTTGATTTTTTGAATGATATATAGGTGAAATAATTAACAATTACAATGTACAGGGGTTTTTAGTATTTTTGAATGGATAAAAAACAAGAACCCCGGAAGATTCCGGGGCATTAAAAAGAAGTAGTAATTGTTGTTTAGTAAAGTCTCAGGCCTTTTCTGGCACCTGTTGATGTTACGGAGGCCTGCATTCTGGTTCTTTGTCCCGCAGAAAACATAAACATTGCAGCATCATCAACATAATCCATGTAATTCATAAACTGGATGGAACGTCTGACTCCACTACAGGTATTGTATCGAG
>JAEWOM010000144.1 GCA_023399675.1 Bacteroidota bacterium | reverse complement strand
ACCCAAGCCAACAGCACGGACTCTTGTACAATCAATGCCCTTTTCCACAAGATATTTCTTAATTGCTTCAGCACGCGTCACCGAAAGGTTGAACGTACCCAAATCAATATCCTCACCGTCGAAATCTTCATATTCGCAACAGATATGGCCCTGCAGTTCGATACTGAGTTTTGGATTGCTCTTCAGAACCGACAGCAGTTTCTTCAGCCTGTATTCGGCTTTCGGAAGCCATACGTGGCGCCCACCGATAAAATTGATGTCGGGCAAGGCGAAAGTATCCTTCAGTTTCATATCGAAAACTTTTGTTTCGGTAAAACTTCTCAAGGGTTTTCTCGAAATTTTTTCGCCGGGCAGGAATTTCTTTTCGATAAAAATATCAACCCGGCGGTTTTTCGCTTTCAGCTCTTCGGTACTGTTGTCGTTGATCTGTTTGGTTTCGCCAAGTCCCACCGTATTGCCGATCTTGATTTTTTCAGAAATTTTGGGAAGAAGATAATCGGTGACGGCTTTTGCTCTCTTTTCTGATAGTATTTTATTGTGCTCCAATGTTCCGGAGCTGTCGCAATTGCCGTAAACTCTGAAAGTCAGACTGGAATTCAGTTTCGACAAACTGTCGAGCGTTGCCTTTGATTTTTCATTCAAAACGGCACTGTCCACAGCAAAGAATACGGACGAACGCATTTGTGCGTCTGCTGTCAGAAAAACCGGAAGCGTAAGAATTACACACAGGAATTCAGCAAAAAGTTTGTTAGAAAAAAAGGCACGGAGTTTCATCATCAAAAACAAAATAAGCAGGCTTAGCCTGCTTAAAAATACATATTTCTGTGCATTTAAAGCAAAGTCATCAGAAGCTCCTCCTCTATTTTCTCCACTTTAATCAGATTATTTTTGGTCAGATTTTTAGAAGCTTTATCCCATTTCTTGCCTGAAAGCTGCGCACGTTCTTTCACTGTTGCAAGTGGCATGGCTTCCTCCTGAGAGTTCAGAATTTCGATAATTACTTTTTCATCTTCACCGAGTTCAATCTGCGGTGTTGTTTTCTCCGGTTTCATTTGCGGAAAGAACAGCACTTCCTGAATCGATGCATTGTCGGTGAGAAACATAACAAGTCTGTCCATACCGATTCCCATTCCTGCAGTCGGCGGCATTCCGTATTCAAGCGCGCGCAGGAAATCCTGATCGATAAACATCGCTTCGTCGTCACCTTTTTCAGATAATTTCAGCTGATCTTCAAACCTTTCGCGTTGGTCGATCGGATCATTGAGTTCACTGTAGGCATTTGCGATTTCCTTTCCGCAAACCATCAGTTCAAAACGTTCTGTTAAACCTTCTTTGGTTCTGTGTTTTTTGGTTAAAGGTGACATTTCAACCGGATAATCAGTAATAAATGTCGGCTGAATAAAATTCGCTTCACATTTTTCGCCGAAAATTTCATCGATGAGTTTGCCTTTACCCATCGTATCATCCACTTCAATTCCGATAGACTTAGCAAATTCGCGCAGTTCGTCCTCCGTTTTACCTGTGATATCGAATCCGGTGTATTTCTGTATAGCTTCAGTCATTGAAATACGCGGAAAAGGTGCTTTCCAGTTGATGCTGTGTTCACCAAACTGCGATTCGGTGCTGCCATTAACCTTAACTGCGCAGAATTCCAGCAGTTTTTCGGTAAATTCCATCATCCAGTTATAATCTTTGTAGGCAACGTAAATTTCCATAACGGTAAATTCCGGATTATGCGTTCTGTCCATTCCTTCATTTCTAAAGTTTTTCGAGAATTCATACACGCCGTCAAATCCGCCTACAATCAGTCTTTTCAGATAAAGTTCATTGGCAATTCTTAAATACAGCGGAATATCCAGTGCATTATGATGCGTGATAAAAGGCCTTGCTGCAGCACCCCCCGGAATCGGTTGGAGAACCGGAGTTTCTACCTCAAAATAGCCTGCATCATTGCAGAACTGTCGCATTGCATTGAACAGTTTCGTTCGTTTTACGAAAGTTTCTTTGATATGCGGATTCACCAATAAATCGGCATACCGCTGTCTGTAACGCAGTTCTGGATCTACAAAAGCATCATGAACATTGCCTTCAGCATCTACTTTCGGAAGGGGTAAAGGACGAAGTGATTTTGTGAGCAAAGTAAAATTCTTTACCATTACGGTCATTTCGCCAACCTGCGTTTTAAAAAGCTCACCTTCAATGCCGATGATATCACCAATATCGAGTAAATGTTTGTAAACTTCATTATACAGTTCCTTATCGTCGCCCGGACAGATCTCATCGCGGTTAAAGTACACCTGAATTCTGCCTTCAGAATCCTGAAGTTCTGCAAAGCTCGCTTTGCCCTGAATTCGTCTCGACATCAGTCTGCCGGCAATCTGCACTTTTTTACCTTCCTCAAAATTCTCTTTGATGGTTTTGCTCGAATCCGAGACATGGTATTCTTCCGCAGGAAATGCGTTGATTCCCATGGATGATAATTTCTGCAGTTTTTCTCTGCGAATCAGTTCCTGTTCCGATAAGGACATATGTTTTTGGCTTAAATTACAAAGCAGCAAAATTAGCGTTTTTCGATGACTTTATTTCACAAAAAAGACACGCAAAAGCGTGTCCTGTATTAATTTTTGAATGGCTGTTTATTTTTTCAGCGAAAAAACATATTCCACCATCTTTTTTGCCGTTACTTTACTCATTCCGGGATGTGCAGTCATCGGTGTCGGTCCCCAGAAACCTGTACTTCCTTTGATGATACGGTCTGCAAGCAGCGCAATATTTTCCGGAGTCTTTTCATATTTGTCTGCAACTTCCTGATAAGAAGGACCGATGAGTTTTTCGTTGTCTTTGTGACAGGTACGGCAGTCTGCACCTTCAATCAGTTTTCTTCCTTCTTCAACCGGAGAAAGGACAGGAGCAGCCTGCTCATTCTGCTGAGCCATCTCTGCATTTCTTCTTGCATTTTCATCTGAAACGGAAGATTCTTCCTTTTTCGAGCAGGAAAATGCAACAAGTGCCATAAATGAAATCGCAACAAGTTTTTTCATAGCAAAAATGTTATCTGACAGTATCAGCAGGAACGGCAGCGGAATCTGCAGGCGCAGGCATCGGAACTGCAGTGTTGTCCACAGGTTGGGTTACAGCAGCTGTATCTACGATTTTTACTTCAGGTTCAGCAAGCATAATATTGCTGTCATGTTCGTAAGTGGATTCTTTTTTTGAACAGCTTACGGCCAATGCAGCAACAAAAGCCAGGGCAAGGATTTTTTTCATTTTTTTAACGTTAATCCTACAAAAATAGCGATTTTAGCTTGAATGACCGGTTTATTATCATTTAATTTTTTTGATGAAATCATTATCGATTGGTTTATTTCGTAATTTTGTTTTAAGATTATGACTTTGTGAAAAAGTTTCTGGCATATTTTCTCATCGTGACATACCTATTTACCTTTTCGGAGGTAAGACAGTGCCTTAAACTGCCCAATCTTGTAGAGCATTTCATTTCACATAAACTTCGTGATGCGGATACATCGCTGTATTCTTTTATTAAAATGCACTATATAGAAAATCATGGTGTGGACAG
>JAEWOM010000011.1 GCA_023399675.1 Bacteroidota bacterium | reverse complement strand
TAATATTCCGGAATTCGTTTCTACACGTTGAAACGGATATGCATCACATCGCCGTCCTGCACGATGTATTCCTTGCCTTCCACACCCATTTTTCCGGCTTCCTTTACTTTGGCCTCGGAACCGTATTTCACGAAATCATCATATTTAATCACCTCGGCACGGATGAATCCTTTTTCAAAATCCGTGTGGATTACTCCAGCTGCCTGTGGTGCAGTCCAACCCTTTCCGATGGTCCACGCGCGGACTTCCTTAACTCCTGCAGTAAAATACGTTTGAAGATGCAGTAAATCATAGGCTTTTCTGATCAGACGATTTACGCCCGGCTCTTCCAGACCAAGTTCTTCCAGGAACATTTCCCTTTCCTCAAATGTTTCCAGCTCGTTGATGTCGGCTTCAATCTGTGCAGCAAGAACTACTACTTCTGCTCCTTCATTTTTTGCCATTTCTTCAATTTTCGGAATCCATTCGTTGCCGTTCTTGATGGAATTCTCATCCACATTACAAACATAAAGAATCGGTTTCTTGGTCAGCAGATGAACTTCGTCGACGATTGGTTTTGTCAAATCGTTGGTTTCAAATTCACGGGCATTTCTTCCGTCTTCGAGGAATTTCTGCAGCGCTACCAACGTTTCGTACGTCAGAACATCTTCCTTTTTTCCTGATTTAATAAATTTTTTAGCCTTATCAACTGCTTTGCCAACGGTTTCCAAATCTTTCAGCTGAAGCTCGATATCGATGATTTCCTTATCTCTCAAAGGATCTACAGAACCTTCCACGTGAACAGTGTTTCCGTTATCAAAACATCTCAGAACGTGAATAATTGCCTCACATTCGCGGATGTTTGCCAGAAACTGATTTCCCAGTCCTTCCCCTTTGGATGCACCTTTCACCAGACCTGCAATGTCCACAATTTCCACCACCGCCGGAAGAACTCTTTCAGGATTAACCAGTTTTTCCAGTTCGAAAAGCCTTGGATCCGGTACAGAAACGGTTCCCAGATTGGGTTCGATGGTACAGAAAGGATAGTTTGCAGACTGCGCTTTTGCGTTGCTGAGACAGTTAAAAAGGGTTGACTTTCCTACGTTCGGAAGTCCTACGATACCACATTTCATAGCGGGATTATTATAAAATTAAAAATTGGATGGGAAAAATTTAAGGATTCAAAACGCCTTTCATGCGAGGCAATCCCTGTTTCGATTTTCCGGCAGCAAAATTAGGTATATAAATTGTGAAATGAAAATGATTTCATTACCCTGTTTAGCCGATAATTTCATAAAAAAACGGGAAGCGAAGTTCCCGTTCAATTTTTCTGATTTTTCTGTGCCTTAGTGCTTCAAAACCTGATTAAGCTTTTAGCATTCACTGTAAAACAATTTGATTACCAGCGGTTGCCGCGGTCTCTGTTGCCGCCACCGTAATTTCTGCCGCCACCGTTACCGGATTGCTCTTTTGGTGTTGCCTGTGCAATTCTCAAAACTTTGCCTTTGAATTCTCTTTCGTTAAGCTGTTCGATTGCCTGAAGGGCTTCCTGATCGTTCGGCATTTCAACAAAGCCAAAGCCACGGCTTCTTCCCGTTTCACGATCCATGATAATTTTTGCGGATTCCACCGTTCCGTGCTGTTCGAAAAGTTCCTGCAGTTCGGACTCAACTGTATTGTAGTTGAGATTAGAAATAAAAATGTTCATAAAAATAAATTAATTGCCTCTGATCATAATTTGGCGTCAAAGGCCAGCGCAAGGTACAAAAAAGAAGGTTGCTCCTGCGGAAAAGGTTTGCGAATTTTGTGTTAAATCTTGCACTATCGGAGTTTGACTCTGAACCGTTAATCCAATTATCAGAATTTCACGAACACAGGCTCCGATTCATTTCCAAGCCGGTCAACCGATTTTACTGCAATTGCATTCAGTTTTCTGGTACCTTCTGATTTCGGGATGGTGAGGAATTTGGTATTCTTATTCAATATTTCATAAGACCAGATGTTTCCGTACTGCCTGTACAGAATCCAGTTGTAGACATTATCTTTGGAATCAGCGCTCCAACGTGCAGAAATCAGGTTTCCTGCCTGACTCGTATTCAGTTTGGGCTGTTTATTTTTATCGGCAATAATCCAGGGACTTAACGGCACGAGTGCCTTCTTTTCGTACAACTGACTGATCTGGTTCAGCATAACCGGATTTTTGGAAAGGCCATCCACGCTGTAATGGATTTCCCCTGCCCTGTTCCCGAGTTTATTTCTGGTTATATTAATCTGCTTCACAATTTCTGTCGGCTTATCCACATTTTTTATACCTACCGTATTCAGTCCAGGCCACAGATGAATTTTTTTCGGGTTCTCATTTTCCCACCAGTCGAGCAGTGCGGAGAAACTCTGTGGACCCTGATCCTTCCAGTAAAGCTGCGGGGCAAAATAATCGCACCAACCTTCATTTAACCAAAGTTTTGCATCAGCAAAAAGTTCATCGTACTGAGAAGTACCGGTTATTCCGGCAGGATAACCCGGTTTCCATATCCCGAATGGTGAAATTCCGAATTTTACATATGGTTTCTCTGCCTTAATTTCTTCATGAATTCTTTTGATAAATCCGTTTACATTACCCCGACGCCAGTCTGACCGCGACAGTGTGCCACCACTCGCCACATACCTGTTCCAAGTTCGCGAATCCGGAAAATCCCGGCCTCCATGATATTCTTTATAAGGATAGAAGTAATCATCAATGTGAAGCGCATCGATATCATAACGCTTTACTACATCCAGAATAACTTTCGAAACATGATCCTGAACTTTTTCATCCGAGGGATCCATCCAGTGCATACCGTTCGCAAGCGCATAGGTGTGGGAGCTCATTTTCTTCGCTGTACTTTTGCTGCTCACGGCACCGCCTGTGGTATGATGTGCACGGTAAGGATTCATCCAGACATGCAGTTCCATTCCCCGTTTATGTGCTTCATCAATCCAAAATTCGAGCGGATCATAATATGGTGAAGGCGATTTTCCTGTCTGGCCTGTCAGAAAATAAGACCAGGGTTCCAGATCACTTTTATAAAAAGCATCCGCAGACGGCCTTGCCTGAAAAATAACTGCGTTGAAATTGGCCTTTTGCAACAGGTCCAGGATTCTGATTGCTTCACTCTGCTGCGCAGCGGTTGATAGGTTGTTTTTTGAAGGCCAATTGATATTCGCGACTGTTGCAATCCACGCTCCCCTGAATTCCCGTGTAACAATCGGTAAATCGGCCGCCGAAAACTGCGGTTCGTGATTATCATTTATTACCTGCGTTTTGGGCAAGGTATTATCTGAAGAAGTATTGCCTGTTTTTGGTGCGGAAACCACTGGTGTGTTGGCTTCTGCCTTTTCATTATCTGAAACCGGAGGTATCAGTGTCGTACACGAAAGAAGCAAGAATGCTGAAAACAGTAAGATAAAAATAGTGTTGCTGCAAAATTTCATGTCAGCAAAAATAGCATAATTGTATTGAATTTCCGGTTTGTACAGGCAGTGGATTTCGGCTTCCGAAAAGACTGTCATTTTTCATGGAATAATCATCAAAATTCCCTCTGGCAGTTCCTTGAACGCGCTCTGTTTTACGAAAAAACTTCAATTAATTCTTTTAAACAGCCGTAGGAAAAAAATCATTTTCATTAAAAATGAATAGTGGTTAGTAGAAAAATGCATGAAAAACACGCTTAAAGCAAAATGAATCAACTGAATATAACAATTTAATATTCAATCAGTTAATCCATATCAAATTGCGGGCAGGACACTTTTTTGGCGTTTGTCCGCTTTTTGTCCCCGCTGTTTTTTCATGTATTGTTCATGATGAATGTAGCTTTGTTTTACTAACCACGTAAACTTTTATTAACATGAAAAGAAAACACATGAAACTTCTGGGTGTACTGTTTCCGTTTCTCCTATTTGGGCAAAACAATTCGGGCAATATGGGAACAAATGAGCCGTGCGGCGAACAGGAGGTGCTGGAACAAATGCTAATTTCGGACCCCAAGGCTTATGCGCAGTATGTAACAGAAACAGCCAAAAGAAATAAGCCGGCAGATCCTGCTGTACAGAAAATGGCAGGAACCATTTATACCATACCTGTGGTATTTCATCATTTGCATGACAACGGACCCTCAAATATCAGCAACGCACAGATTCTGGAGGCATTGGATATACTGAACCGTGATTTCAGAAAACTGAATGCGGACGCGAATACCGTTCATTCTGATTTCCTCTCCAGAGTAGGTGATGCAGAAATAGAATTTAAACTGGCTACAAATGCTCCTGACGGTACCTGTTTTAGTGGAATTACGAGGACAGTAGCTACCAGCAACAGTACAGATGGCCTCGATCAGGTAAACCAAATCGTGAGCGGTAATAATATTTATCAGGGAGTTTGGGATCATACCAAATATCTTAATATCATCATAGCAACGGATTTGGGTGGAGCAGCAGGATATACGTGGCGGCCATATACTACTTTCAATGTTCCGACCAGCAGCAATATGCGCTATAATTCCATTTTCATACTTTCTCATTTCGTAGGCGCATCAGGAACTTCCAATGCTTATTATAGCAGGGCGTTAACCCACGAAGTTGGACACTGGCTCGATCTGCTGCACACATGGGGAGCCGGGAACTCTCCGGGCCAGAGTTGCGGCGGAGACGATTTTGTATCGGACACACCGGAAACCAGAGGAAGCATTACCTGTAATCTCAATGAGAATACCTGCGGAACGCGGGCAAACGTGGAAAACTATATGGATTACTCCTACTGTTTTAAAATGTTTACAACAGGACAGGTCAACCGTATGCGCGCAGCGATTACAGGACCCCTTGGTGGCAGAAACAATATTTGGACGCAAAATAACCTTATTGCTACCGGAGTCGGAAATTCGCCCGCATTATGTAGTACAAATATCAGTGTAAGCACTACCAACAGCTGCACCGGCAAACAGGTTACATTCTCGGTTTCCGGTCTTCCGTCTTCAACAGGTAACACTTACAACTGGTCTTTTCCGGGCGGTACTCCGTCCACTTCTACATCAGCCAACCCTACGGTCGTTTTTAACAGTACCGGAGTATTCAGAGCGACCCTGACTGTCAACACTTCAGTGGGCAGCAAAACCATGTTATCGCCATATGTAACTGTTACAGTCGGACCTTCTGCTCCAACAGCATCTGCACAGACTTTCTGCGGAACTGCTACTGTCGCAAGCCTTACCGGAACCGGAACCAATTTGAAATGGTATTCGGCAGCGACTGGAGGAACAGCGCTCGCTTCGACTGCAACGCTTTCTACCGGAACGTATTATGTTTCGCAAACCACGAATTCCTGTGAATCAACCAGAACTTCAGTAAATGTGACGGTGAATTCCGTGCCGGCTGCTCCAACTGCATCTGCACAGACTTTCTGCGGAACTGCTACTGTCGCCAACCTGACCGGAACCGGAACCAATTTGAAATTGTATTCCACAGCAACAGGAGGAACAGCGCTCGCTTCGACTGCAACGCTTTCCACCGGAACGTATTATGTTTCGCAAACCACGAATTCCTGTGAATCAACCAGAACTTCAGTAAATGTAACGGTGAATTCTGTGCCGGCTGCTCCAACAGCAACAACTCAGACTTTCTGCGGAACAGCAACTGTTGCAAACCTTACAGGATCTGGAACCAATTTGAAATGGTATTCCACAGCAACAGGAGGAACAGCACTTGCTTCGACTGCACCGCTTTCAACCGGAACGTATTACGTTTCACAAACCACGAATTCCTGTGAATCAACCAGAACCTCTGTGAATGTAACGGTGAATTCGGTGCCGGCTGCTCCAACCGCATCCGCACAGACTTTCTGCGGAACTGCAACTGTCGCAAACCTTACCGGAACAGGAACAAACTTGAAATGATATTCCGCTGCGACCGGAGGAACAGCGCTAGCTTCGACTGCAACGCCTTCAACCGGAACGTATTACGTTTCACAAACTACCAATTCCTGTGAATCAACCAGAACTTCTGTGAATGTTACAGTTACCGTAATTGTCAATTCGCTAAGCACCAGCACGAATACGCTGACTGCCAACCAAATGAATGCTGTTTATCAGTGGTACGACTGCACCGGATCGGCAATTCCCGGAGCAACAGGACAGTCGTTTATGCCGACTGTGAGCGGTACTTACAAAGTGAGAATCACCCTTAACGGATGCACTTTGGATTCGGCCTGTGAGAACATTGTGGTACTCGGAACTGCAGAAACTTCCGCAGAAAACAGCTTCAAGGTTTATCCGATACCTATGAAAAATGACCTGTTCATTGATACCGGATCCCTCAGCAATGTATATGTTTCCCTGATTGACTCTTCCGGCAGATTCATCAATAAACATAAACTTGAGAAGGGTATCAACCAAATAAACGTATCAGCACTTCCTTCGGCAACTTATATCCTGAAAATTGACTCTAAGGAAGGACAGTTTATCCGTAAACTGCTGAAGTAGATTCCAAAAACACAATTGATGATGAAAGCATTCGGAGTTATTCCGGATGCTTTTTTTATTCAATAATATCATGATTATTCAAAGCAGATAAACAACAGAGACCGATTATTCACCGCGTAATATTCGGGATTTACTGATGAATCCTTCCTGCCCTGCTTCTGTCTGTATATGCAGCCAGTCGCCAGCTGCAGCAAGAACTTTCGTGGAAATGCTGTTTTTTAATTCAGTCGAAATAGTATAATCAAGTCCGGGGCCGAGCCGCAAATTTCTTCCTGCCAAAATCTTCCCCGAATTCTGAAACGAACCTTTTCTGAAATGAGGAACGCTTCTCTTTCTGATATAAGGATACGGATCAACTGCACCGCCTACAGAATAAATTCCAAAATGAAGATGGGGCGCTCCGCCTTCCGCATTTCCTGTGGAACCGACTGTTCCAAGCGTATCACCGATTTTTACCGATGTTCCGCTTTGCACCATGATGCTGTCCAAATGTGCGTAATACAGAGAATTGCCAAGAATTCCGTCGCGCAACCAAACCTGCTTTCCACCCAAGCCGGTATTTCCGGTGCGCGAAATACGGCCATCTACAGCTGCGACAACTGGTGTTCCCCGTTTTGCGAAAATATCAACGCCTTCATGACGCCTTGCTCCACCATCCCGGTTTGCTCCCCAAAAACTCTGAATATCACGATTTCCTTTTCCGGCTACCGGAAAACCAATCGACGGCTGCGTATAAATCTTAAATGAAAAATTTCCCTGAAACTGTATTTCGGGCTGAATAATGACGGTATGCTTTCCGGAGTTCCGAACAAAAGAACTGTATTTTCCGTATTCCAAAAGCTGACTTATGCTCTCCGGTTGCTGACTGTTATCAATGATGTCAACAAAAAATTTATACTGATTAGCATTTTCAATTTCAACAACTAAATTCTCTCCTTTCTTGAGTTCCAACGTGTAAGCCAACGCGAAAGTATCGGTAGAATCCTTCCTGGCAGTTGCGTTGAATCCATCTTCAATTTGCAGATTGGTGCTTTTTGCCGTTTCGTAGGCATTTTTCCAGTTGCTGAGCAAACTGTCCGATCCGGGAAAACTTCTTTCGTATCTTGCTCTTTCGGATGATTCAAAAATATTAATCGCCGAATTTTTCAGTCCCTCACAGCTGTAGATGACTAAAGATAAAACGAATAAGAAAAGCAGATTTCGAAATCGGAACATGCAGCATGAAGTGCAATAATGCCGCCCAAAAAAGATAATGAAAGAACGGTCTTGTAATTATCTTACCCTCTTTTAAGAAAAGCAAATCAACATTTCGAAATAACGTCATAATCGAAACCGGCCCTGGACAAAGCGTTTTTCGCAGCTTGCAGCGCATTTTCAGAACTATTGAAAGGATTAACCGGAACTTCTGTTGTTGCCTTTAACTTGGCGAGAACTTCATCAGTTTCATGCTCAGTCAACTGTTCACAAACATCATACATTCCTCCATCCTTTTCTTCGAGTTCGTCGTGTTGCGTGAGAATATAAGTCAGCGCATTAACCACTTCGCGGGAAGGCGGTAGCACCGTGAGAGCGGCCAAAGCACCATGATCCAACTTCAGTTTTGCAGCCAAAGGAAGCGGGACATTATTGTTGGCTTTGGTCGCTGCAGGAAAAAGGATTTTCTCTTCCATTTTGATGTGCTTCAACAGTCCGATTCGGAACTGATGATACAATTCCTGATCAATTTTGTCAGGATTTTCTATTGCTTGCGCGAGTAAATCATCAAGTCTTTTGTGATCGTCTGCAAGGAACCGGTGGATTTTTCTGTTCATGATGAAAAATTAAGGAAATTTTCTAAGATACTCCCCATCTAAAATATCAAAACTCTTTATCAAGCTTTGTATGATTACACCAGCTACAAAGCAGGCTCGCAGGCACCGGGGTACGAAACGAAGATGAACGAGCTGAAACAGTTTTTCGGCAGCTGCAAAAGTGGCGGCAACACTTTTCCCGAACAAGAACAATCTTTAATATAGAAACAACCTGAAAAGCCCGGTGTGAGGCGGGTTTTTTAATGTCCTCAGGTGGTTCTGTGAAGCGCCGGGGGTGATTGTTTAGCGCGGTGAGGTGGTTCCGGACGGGCTGCGAGGTAGTTGGGAACGAGGTGGGAGGTGGTTGGAGACAATCTTTTAACATAGGAAGATAGGGGAATGTAAGTTTCTATAGACACTATCCCGTAAAGTGTGTAAGTTAAAAAGTTTAGGCTTTGATTTTATAATCTGAGCCTTTCTTCAAAAATAAGCATAAATTGGTTTAAAACAATTCCCCAATTTTGGATGGGCATTGTCCACT
>JAEWOM010000199.1 GCA_023399675.1 Bacteroidota bacterium | reverse complement strand
GCTGTAGAAAGTACGTGTTTTTGTACATGTACATCAGTTCCTGATTAAATATTGATGAAGCCCGCAGAAATGGATTGTTCTGTATGTAATTTACCTGTGTAAGATAAGTTCTGGTCGGGTTTATTTCCCAGAAACTCGGCCTTTTCACGCGGCCGGTAAAAGCGTAGGAAACATTGTGGTTTGCGTTAATGTTGTAATTCAGGCTTAAAGTCGGAAGCAGGTTCGTGTTTTTTCTGGAAACAGTGAATGAGGTTCCGAGAACTTCCCCAAAACTGTCCGTAAATTCCAGGCGTGCACCGGCTTTTGCAGAGAATTTTTCCCCGAAGTTTTTCTCTGCATTTAGATACAGTCCGGAAATTTTTTCATCGTACACAAAATGGTTGCTCTGATTCGAATCGCTGATGTACTGGGTGCCGTTCCACACTGCAAACTGTGTGTCGTTGTCGGTTTTCGTAAAATTGAAATTTCCGCCAGCTCCCAGTTTAAAATTCTTGAACTGTTTTACAAAATCCAGCGTACCGGAGTAGTTATCAATATGCTGCGGCGTGCTTTGGTTAAACATTGAAGCCACGGAAATAAACTGATTGTTCTGATCTACAATTTCGGTAAGGTTTGCATTGCTTTGTGACGCATTGTATTTTAAATAGGCGGTGTTCAGACTGAGTTTACTGCCCTGATCATCCAGTTTTCTTTCGTAGTTGAGATTCACAGAGTGATTTTGATCTTTTCCGAATCCCGTATTTCTGGATCTGTTGTACGAAGTCTGCAGCAAATTATTCTGATCATAAGCCTGAACGGTATTGAAAAAATCGGAATTCTGATACAGTTCATTGCTTCGCCAAAGATTATAGCTTAATCCAACAGCGTTTTTCTCGTTGATGTCGTAATCTAAAGTAAGATAACCGCCTGCATCCCGTGAATTTCTTTCTGAAAAACCGACAGATTTATTGAATTCGGCACCTTTCCCGTTCATCAGCACATAATCCTGTGGAATCAGGAAATTGCTGTAGCTGAAATTTCCGCTCGCGGCAAATTTTCCTTTTCGGTAATTCAGCGTTCCGGACATATACTGGTTGTTATCACGGTGTTGTACATTTCTGGCAGTAAGGTTTCCGCTGATGCCGTCCGTCATTCTCTTTTTCAGAATAATATTGATAATGCCGTCGGAAGATTCCACATTAAATTCACTTCCGGGAAGTGTAATCACTTCGATTCTTGCAATGTTTTCAGCAGGAGTGTTTTTCAGAAAGGCTTCCATTGCATCTGCGTTCATCTGTGTGCGCTTTCCGTTGATATAAATAACGGCGTTGCTTTTCCCGGCAATTTTCAGCGTTTTGTCATCGGTGGAAGAAACGAGCGGCGTTTCCTTAATGAGGCTGAATGCGGTATTTCCCTTTGCAACAGGCGAAGCCGAAACATCAAAAACCAGTCTGTCCGATTTCTTCTGTATGATTTTTTTCGTTACGATTACTTCTTCTATCGCTTTGGTTTTTACCGAGTCCTGTTTCGGTGATTCCTGTGCTGCAGCTAAAGAGAATGCAAGGATTGCAAGTGAAATAGCAGATTTTTTCATGGCTTATCGCTTGACGTATACACCGGTTGTGGAAAGACAGATGTACAACTATTAATTTCTATTGCAAAGATATATCTTTATTTTAGTAATATGCAATACAAAGTAGTGGATAAATCAAAATGTGAGGTATAATTATCTGATAATCAACGATAAAAATTTATGCTGTTAAAATGGGATAATGGAAATGTGAGAGCAAAATTTACATTTCAGCAAGTTCTGAAGTTGTAAGTGGAATAGAAGTTTTGATATCTTCAGCATCCAGCCGCTGTTTCAGTTTGAGAATCGCTTCACTGCGCACTTTCAGAATGTTATCGCCTTTATTCATGGTGAATTTCACCTGCAGGCTGTAGATGCCGAGTTTCTGGCGAACAATGATTACTTCTGCTGAGTTCGGATTATTGACAAACTCTGCCTGTTTGATTTCTTCCAAAAGTGCTTTTTTGGCAGTTTCAAGATTCTCAGTATTCGGAATTTCGAACTCGATAATCACCGTGCGCTGCTCCGAAGCAGAAATATTGATGAACGGAGCGCTAAAAATCAGCTGATTGGGAATATAGACTTTCTTACCTTCGTCGTTAATTACTTTGGTGGTCAAGAATCCGATTTCTTCAACGGTTCCGGAGACGTCATTAATCGTAACATAATCGCCAACCTTGAAAGCCTTGTCAACACTCACTAACATTCCCGAAAAAATACTGGAAACGAGGTCCTTCAACGCGACTCCGGCAATTACACCGGCAACACCAAGAGATCCGATGAACTTCAGGAAAATTCCGCTGAGTCCCATGATTTCGAGCGCGATATATGTTGCGGCCAGAATGATCAGGAAACGAAATCCGCCGATAATCGTCATGATAGTGTCCTGATTGCGACTATTCGGAAAGAAACGCTGGAATATTTTGAACGATGCCTTACTTAAAAATTTGCT
>JAEWOM010000099.1 GCA_023399675.1 Bacteroidota bacterium | reverse complement strand
TTTCCAGCGTAGTTCACAGGATTAATGATTTGCTGAGTTGCCGTATTTGCTTATTCCGAATCTAATTTTTTGTATCTTGGTGGAAAAAAGAAAAAGTATGGAACCGATTAAATTAAACATTACACTCCTGAAACCAGTGCAGAAAATATGGGAATATTTCACACAGCCGTAACATATTACGCATTGGCATTTTGCAACGGACGAATGGAAATGCCCTTCAGCTAAGAGTGATCTTCGCGAAGGAGGCAGATTTGTTTACCGTATGGAAGCAAAGGACGGAAGTTTCGGCTTCGATTATTCAGGGGTTTTTGATGAAATCGTTCCGGAAAAGCACCTGATGTATACCCTCGACGACGGCCGTAAAGTTCATGTAGTTTTCAACGCGCTTGATCCTGAAACTACCGAAATCAACCAGACTTTCGAGCCGGAAAAGAAAAACTCCATAGAAATGCAGCGCGACGGATGGGATAAAATCCTCCACAATTTCGAGATTTATGCGGAGAATCATAAGTAAAAATATCGGTTTTTTACTGTTCACCATTTTACTGTCCTGTGAAAAAAATGAGGTGAAATCATTGCCGAACCCGGCGGATTCCACTGTTCAAAGTACGACAATTGATACTTTGAAAATTCCGGAAAAACAAACACCAACGGAGTACAGCAAATTCTCCGTCGCATGGTTTGAAATTGAGTATCCATCGAATTTTAAAGCAGAGAACTCACTGAAATCGTACACCAATTCGGAAGGATTCGACAGTGCAGTTTTCACCGCTCCGGACGGCAAAGTACAGTTTTATGTTTTTTCACCGCAGTGGAGCGGAGAGCCAACAGATATTAAAGTGATGCCCGGCGAACGTATTTTTGAAACTTCTGAGGAAGAGAAGAACGGAAATTTTGTGAAACGGTGGACGGTAAAGGCCACCGACGGAACTTACAGCCGTTCGTATGAAGAAACGTCAGAAAACGTCAGTCATACCAATCAGGTTTTCGGAATTAAGTACAGTTCGGACGCAGATCTCGAAAAGTACAGGGATGAATATCTGCATTTTAAAAATTCCCTGATTCAATTTGCAGATTAAAACATCATGCAGATTTTTCGTCTGAAACCGGGAAATGAGGTAATGATGCAGGAACTTTCGCAGCTTTACAAAAGTGTTTTTGAGATGCAACCTGCAGAATCCGCGTCCCTCGCATTCTGTACACAAATTCTAAATAACAAAAACAATATTTTTGTTGTGGCGAAAGTTGAAGAAACCATTATTGGCGGACTTTCAGCATACATTCTGCCGTCTGTGCACGGTCATTCGGAATGTTATGTTTTCGATTTGGCAGTTGCGGAACACCTTCAGCGAAAAGGGACCGGAACTTTGCTGATGAAACACCTTTCGGAAATCTGTAGAAAAGAGGGAATTGCAGGAGTATTTGTAAATGCTGAAAATGAAGACGAACACGCCATTCAGTTTTACAAAAAAAATTGGAGGACAGACGAATGATGATGTTACGCTGTTTTGGTTTCCTCTGAATCAGTGATGAAAAAAGCAGGAGTTTTTCCTCTGCACGGTTAAGCAGTTGACATGCATTAAAAACCCCTAAGAAAACCGAATCAAAACTATCAATATGAACAACGACATTTTTCCCTGTTTATGGTACGACGGCGATGCCAAAGAATCAGCTGACTTTTACTGTGATGCTTTTAACGGTAAAATCACTGTAGAATCGCCGATGGTCATCAATCTTGATCTGTTCGGACAGCGGTTTATGCTCTTAAACGGCGGACCGCAATTCCAGAAAAATGCTTCCATTTCCTTTATGGTACTCTGCGAAACTGAAGAGGAAGTTGAAAAATACTGGACACCACTCGCAAAAGACGGAATGGTTCTGATGGAACTCGGCGAATATCCGTGGAGCAAAAAATACGGTTGGGTACGTGACAAATTTGGAGTTACCTGGCAGGTGTATCTCGGTATGCAGGGAACGCAGAAAATTATTCCGACGTTAATGTATATTCATGAAAACAACGGAAAAGCAATGGAAGCGATGGAGCTGTACACACGGATTTTCCCGAATTCATCCATCGGCGGCGTCCTGAAATATGGTGAAGGCGTTGGCAATGAAACGCATGAAGTACCGGAAAATGTGCAGCACGCGCAGTTTGAACTCGATGGCTACACTTTTTTCTGTATGGACAATTCCTATGACCACCAGTTTGACTTCAACGAAGGGATCTCTTTGGTAGTGATGACTGATGATCAGCAGGAAACCGATCATTTATGGAACTCCTTAACCGAAAATGGTGGCAAAGAGCAGATGTGCGGATGGCTTAAAGATCCTTTCGGAGTAAGCTGGCAGATTGTGCCGAAGAAATTGCTTCAGCTGATGAATGATTTCGAAAATCCTGCAAAAGCGCAGAAAGTGGTGGAAGCGATGATGCAGATGAAGAAGAATGAAATTGCTGATTTGGAAGCGGCCTATAATTCGTGAGCCGGTAATGACCGAAAAAGAAAAATGCCGAAAAGGAATGCTGTATGATGCAAACTTCGATCAGGAGCTGACTGCGGAGCGAACTGCCTGTAAAAATTTGTGCAGTGATTTCAACAGCATCAGGTATTCTGATCTGGAAAAAAGAAAAGAATTGCTATCACAGATTATCCCGAATCTGCCACAGGAATTTCTGATGGAACAGCCATTTTGGTGCGATTACGGCTACAATATTGAGATCGGCGAGAATTTTTACTCGAATCATAATCTCATCATCCTTGACGGTGCAAAAGTAAAGTTCGGCAGCCACGTTTTCATCGGACCGAACTGCGGCTTTTACACTGCCGGTCATCCACTGAAAGCAGATGAGAGAAACAAAGGACTGGAGTTTGCGAAACCCATAACCGTGGGCAACAACGTTTGGTTCGGAGGAAATGTCACTGTACTGCCCGGTGTGACCATTGGCGACAATGCAGTCATCGGAGCAGGAAGTGTGGTTTCAAAAGATATCCCCGCGAATGTGGTGGCAATTGGAAACCCTGTTAAAATAATCAAAGAAATAAATCAGGAAGATGAAAAATCTCGAATATAAAACGCAAATTAAAGCCAGACCTGAAAAAATTTGGGAAACTTTATGGAATCAGGAAACCTACAGAATCTGGTCCGGAGTGATGAATGAGGGCGCAAGGTTCGAAGGCAATTGGGAAGAAGACAGCCTCATCGATTTGTATGACGCTAAGAATAACGGAATGTACAACCTCATCAAAAAGAATATTCCGAACAGGCAACTCACCATGCAGCATAAAGGCTGGATTTATGATGGAGTGCGTGATGATCAGGGTTGGGAAGATTCGCGCGAAACCTATCTCCTCACCGAAAACGAACAGGGCACAGAACTAAAAATTTCAGTAAATTCACTCGATGAATTCGAGGATTTTTTCAACAGCAATTATCCGAAAGTATTAGAAAAAGTAAAGAAACTCGCTGAATCTGAATAACATAGTTGAGTGCTGCAACCAAACTCAAATCTGTATTACGGAGTAATCACGAATTCCCAAAAGATAAAAAATTCAAAGGTAAATTTCAAATCAAATCACATGGAAACGATATCACATTCAACAGAGATTAGGGCAACTGCCGAAAAAATCTGGGAAATTTTGTGGAGCCCCGACTGCTATACGGAATGGACAAAATTCTTCGGCAGTGGCGGCGGACAATTTGAAACAGACTGGAAAATAGACGGAAGAACGCTGTTTCTTGATAAAACCGGTGAAAACGGCATGATTTCAACGATAGAGAGTCTCAATGCTCCGTGCGAAGTTGTATTCAAGCATTTGGGATATATAAAAGACGGCATTGCCGTGACCGAATCGCGCGAAATTGAAGAATGGAGCGGTGCCCAGGAAAAATACTTCCTCACCGAACTCGACGGTTTCACAAAACTGCAGGGAGAGGTTCACACCAGCCACGAACATGCCGAACAGATGAAACAGGGTTTTGAAAAAGGTTTCGAACTCGTAAAACAACTTGCCGAAAGATAAACTGCAGAAAAAAATAATTAAGCATTATGAAAAAAGAATTAGCACTCGCCACAATTACGATGCTGGCTTTTAGCTGTACAAAGCAAAAAGAATCCAATGTACAGGATATTGCGAAGGATTCGATGACTGTTAATTCCAGCGATTTCAACATAGAAGAAGTGCCGGAAATCTGTTATATGGAAGCGACAGGAAAAGATTCTGTTTTCATGAAGGTAGTGAGCAACCTCGGAACAGTAACCGGCAATTTATACTATAAGAATTTCGAAAAAGACAGTTCATTTGGTGAAATCGTAGGAGTTGAAGACGGCGACACACTGAAACTCGACTATACTTTTCAGTCGGAAGGCATTGTTTCCACTCGCGAAATCTGGTTTTTGATGAAGGACGGTAAAGTACTGGAAGGCATCGGCGACCCGGATGAAGAAGGAACAGGTTACAAAGATTATCATTCGATAAAATACGAAGGCGGACATGCACTTTCTGTGGTGGAATGCAGCACCATTGAGAGCAATCTCAAAAAAATGAAAGCTGCAGTAGCTGCTGCGCAATCGGTCTCTGCTCCGGCAACAACCGCTGTCGCTGCGACCGGAACAGGTAACTAAGAGTACTTAAGCCGGCCGTTATTTCCGCAAATTGGGATTACAGCGTTTCTATTTTTCGAATTAAAGTTGCAACGTGTTCCGGTGACGTGGCCCACGAAGTAATAAGTCGTACTGCCGAAAGTTGCTCGTCAACTTTTTGCCATACGTAAAACTCAAAACCGTTGGCCAACGCATCAATTTGCTCTGAATTAAGCACGGGAAAAACCTGATTGGTCTGCGGTTCTGCAAGAAATGAGAAGCCTTTCTTCCGGAAGGCGTCCGCGATTTGTAGTGCCTGATGATTCGCATGTTCAGCAAGACGGAAATACAGCCTGTCTTCCAGTAGGGTTTTGAACTGGATACCCAGCAGCCTTCCTTTTGCAAGCAGGGCACCGCGCTGCTTCATATGAAACGGAAAATCCTGCTGAAGGCTTTCATTGTTGATGACCAGTGCCTCACCGATCAATGCGCCGTTTTTGGTTCCG
>JAEWOM010000075.1 GCA_023399675.1 Bacteroidota bacterium | reverse complement strand
GTCTCACATCAATTTGATCGTCCAGCAATTTTACCTGATAAAAACCCGCTTCAGCATTTTCGTTTTTGTGCGAGAATTTTGAAGAATAGATTTTGTTGTTCAAACTGGCTTTGCCCATCATCGGCATCAGCATAATATCACCGTAATCCGAAACGCCGGTCCAGTTGAGATGGGTGTGCGAAAAACCGTAAATGACGGTGTCGGAATAGTGATAGCCGCTGCATCCGTCCCAACTGCCGTCAATTCGGGTGTTCGGCGAAAGCTGAACCATTCCGAAAGGGACTGTTGCACCCGGAAAAGTGTGACCGTGACCGCCTGTTCCGATGAAGGGGTTCACATTTTTGGCAAAATCCTGTGCCGGAAATAATACAGACAGCAAACAGAAAAATATTACGGGAATTCGCATCCAAAAGATTTATATTCAAAAATAGGAAATAGAAATCAAGCAAAATTTTATTTATTCTAAATTAAGCGCGGAATTCCGTAAATTTGTACTTTAAAAAAGAATAATTTTTATGCTTACAAAAGCAAGAGTTCAGGAATTTCTGAAAGAAATAGAAGTAGATGACCTCGTACACAATGTGCAGGTGATGGGAGAGGAGGTGTATATCGATATGACGGCCCATTCGCCGGCTATGCATGAGAAAAAAAAGCTGGAGGCAGCCATGAAGCAGGCATTTGCTTCAGAATTCGGAGAGCAGGTGAATCTGAAACTTAAAATCGTTTCGCCGGAACCGACTGAAGTTCAGCAGAATCAGATCAAAGGGAAGCAGATTCCCGGAATTCAGAATATTATCGCCATTGCCTCAGGAAAAGGAGGAGTAGGCAAATCTACCGTTGCAGCCAATCTTGCAGTAACCCTTTCGAAAATGGGTTTCAAAGTAGGATTGCTCGACGCGGATATTTACGGACCGTCCGTTCCGACCATGATGGATACAGAAGGCTCCAAACCGCTTTCAGTAGAAGTTGACGGCAGAAACCTGATGCAGCCAATTGAAAATTACGGCGTGAAAATGCTGTCGATCGGATATTTTTCCGGAGCAAACCAAGCGGTAGTCTGGAGAGGACCTATGGCTTCAAAAGCATTGAATCAAATGATCCGTGATGCACATTGGGGAGAACTGGATTTTCTGTTGATCGATCTTCCGCCGGGTACAGGTGATATCCATCTGTCTATTATCCAGGAAGTTCCGGTTACCGGTGCTGTTATTGTATCGACACCGCAGCATGTTGCACTTGCCGATGTGAGAAAAGGAATTGCGATGTTCCAGATGGAAAGCATCAATATTCCGGTGTTAGGTCTTATCGAAAATATGGCTTATTTTACGCCGAAAGAACTGCCTGAAAACAAATACTATATTTTTGGAAAACAGGGTGCCCAATATCTGGCAGAAGATCTCGGAATTCCGGTTCTGGGTGAAATTCCACTGATCCAAAGCATCAGAGAAGCCGGTGATGTCGGAAGACCTGTTGCAATGCAGGAAGGAAGCAGAATCGCGGAAATTTATACAGAAACTGCCCAGAAAATGGTGGAGAGCCTTGTGGAAAGAAACAAAACCATTCCGCCAACAGAAGCGGTGAAAATAACCACCATGGCCGGTTGCTCACCAAAAAATAATTAAGATTTCACCCGATATTCAAACGGATATCCATTCAAAAACAAAAGATGAAGTCGAATCAGAAACACGAACAAACGGTAACAAAAGTGCTTGAAGCACTGGAAAGCATCCGTCCTTTTCTTAATAATGATGGCGGAGACATTGAACTGATCGATGTTGAGGGGACCAAAGTATTGGTAAAACTGCAGGGAAACTGCAGCGGATGCCCCATGAGTTTTTCTACAATGAAACTGGGTGTGGAAAACACCATCAAACATTTTGCACCCGAGATTACCGAGGTGGTGAGTATCGAAGATTAACAGAAAGTTTAAATATATTGATGGCGGATTATTTCCGCCATTTTTTATGGGTTTGTAATGATGTTCTGTTAAATTTGTTTTTTCCAGCAAAAATGATCAGATGAACAGAAAATTCAGACAGACAGCGCTTTACAGAAAATCGGAGGAAATCTTCCAAACCATTCGCACCATAACCGATTTAATCCCGGAAGACAATATATTTCTGCAGGAGACCAAGGCACATCTGCTGGAGAATATCCTGATTATCCAGGCAAAATTAGCCAGTGGAATTCCTGCCAGGCTTTGGGACCAGAAAATGGAAAATGCAGCAATCATCAGGAAAAATGCCCGGGAACTGATGGTGCTGTATCACAACCTCACAGCGTTTGGTTTTGAAGAAGCGAAGTACTATCTGATTGTCAGGGAGCAACTGGAAGAATTTCGGTTGCTGTTCAGAGAATGGGTGTCAACATTCAATCCAAAACACTTTATTACTGATGAATGGGGACTGTTCAATCCACCGGGAATTCCGCAGGATTACGTTCAGGACGATGTGGAACTCAATTTTCTCGATGAAGATGCCGGCGAAGACTGGCTCGATGATTTTGAGGATGATGAATAGCTTCCCGTTGGAAAAACAAAAATGCCGGCTTTAGAAACCGGCTCATCGTTATTCTGAAAATTCAGTGGCTTTTTTTACCGCCGTTCTGCCGGCTTCCAGAATCGGCAGGTTTCCTTCAGTAGGTATGTAAATAACCGTCTTGTCGCTCAGGTTGTTCTGCTGTCTTACCCACAGATATTGAATATATTTTTCGGTAATGGATCCGTTTTCAATTTTAATCGCCGCAGCGGCTCCTTTCGCACGTTCAATTTCAGCCTGGGCGTTGAGTTTTTCAGCTTCGAGGTTGGCTTTTGCTTCTTCAATTTTTATCCGGCGGTTCTGTTCTGCCTTGGCAAATTCTGCTTTACCTTCCATTTCCTGCGACCAGACGCGATACTGCGGATAACCCCAAAGGAAAAACGTCAGAACTAATATTCCAAGAAACAGCAGAATGGCATATACTGTAAGATTTGTACTTTTCATATTGGTTATTTTTTCTTTAGATTTTCATAAATACTGTGGATTAAGCCGTCTGCAATGGATATTTTGGGAACATACATTTTTTTCATGCCGGACCAGCCCATCACTTTGATATAAATTTCAAGCGCAGGTACAATAACATCGGCACGGTCTTCACGAAAGCCGTACTTATGCATTCTTTCTTCTACTGTAAGCGCACTCATGGTTTTATGGAAGTTCTTTATCGTTGTTAATGATAGCGGATTGCCTTCCTTCTGTTTGCTCATCGAGAAAACCTTGTTGATATTACCTCCGGAGCCGATACCAAGAATTTGCTTTTTGCCGACAATTTTGGATTTTATTTCCTCTTTCATCTCCTTCCAGTGTTCGTCTTTCACCAAATCACTGAGAATTCTGATGGTTCCGATGTTGAAGGAACGTTTATACTTCATTTTACCGTTTTCGAAATACATGAGTTCGGTGGAACCACCACCTACATCAACATACAGGTAACCGAAATTCTTATCCAGAGCTGCCTCTGAATTATTTGCATAAATCAGGCTGGCTTCTTCATCTCCACTGATGATTTCGATGTTGATCCCGCTGGTTTCTTCCACAATTTCCCTGATTTCATCCCCGTTTTCCGCATCACGCATTGCACTGGTAGCACAGGCGCGGTAATGCTCCACGTTATAGATTTTCATCAGGTCTGCAAAAACACGCATAGAACTGATCACCATTTCCTGTCTTTCTTCTCGTATTTTCCCATGGCTGAAAACGTCCATTCCCAATCGCAAAGGGATGCGCAGGAGATTCAGTTTTATAAATTCCGGATTTCCCGCTTTGTCTTCTGTTACTTCATTTATCAGTAATCTCGCTGCATTACTGCCGATATCGATTGCTGCAATCTTCATCTCCTTTTTTTATTTTTTTAATTTCTATTTTTCAGTTACTCCTTCACCAAAACCAAACTGCCGCGATTTTGAACACGACCAGACTGATCAGTATCATCCAAAGCCCTGCTTCCTGTATCCATCTTTTTTTTGCGTACCTGAGCATCCTCGCGAGAATGATGGTTGCCGGAATTGCCAGCAGCAGCAGAAATTCAAAGCTGTAACCCATGTACAAAACAATGGTAATTAACTGCGCAAGGCCAAAAACGAGCACGAAGGTATATTTAAATCTGCTGTCCGGACTTTTCCTGTTGTAATTTGCAAAATGGTCGAACAGTGCATAAATGAGCATCATTCCTACCGGAATCAGGTACAGCAGCTGTTCCAGATTCTTGGAGATCACAAATTTAGTAAAAGGATAATAAGCGTCGTTCCATTGCGTAAAACCCCAGGTTCCCATCAGAGCGAAATAGCTGGCCGCCACGAGAAAAATTCCAAACAGAAAACGCAGCAGGTGCAAAACGATGCGCGAGGATGTAGCAGCAATATGCAGCATGACAAAAAGTGCCATCGGCCATGTTGCCGGCAGAAAAATATAATTCAACGCGACAATAGCGCCTACCAGCACATAGGATTTTCGCCTGAAATCTTCATTGGTGTCCGACAGTACCAGCAAGAGAAACGAATTGGTGAGTAATGCCATGGCAAGTCCCGAATCCAAGTGACCGGGGTAGAAGGCAAAAATGAACGCTGAATACAGGAAAAGCGACAGATGATTCTGTAAATTAAGTCCGATGCTCGAAAATGTGAAATATCCGAGCGCAATTTCCGCGACCGTTAGAATCAGGCTGAATACATTCATTGAGCTGAAATTCAGGAAATTAAAGGTGATGACCATAACTACCAGGAAAGCGATATATACAGGAATTGAAAAAATATTGCTTTCTTTCGAAAGTAGTTGGAACATTTTT
>JAEWOM010000035.1 GCA_023399675.1 Bacteroidota bacterium | reverse complement strand
AGCCACGGCACTGTACGGAGTGGAAAAAGTACCGGTGGACAAATCTTTTGGCACCATCATTTTGGAAAGAGTGGTTGATCTGCTCTGTATGCTGATATTTTTGGGATTAACGCTGATTTTTAAATTTGATGCGATTGCTGCGTTTTATAATCATGCGACCAATCAGGATGCTGACAATGAAAATTCAGTAAGCTGGCTGTGGATGGTAGCCGGCGCCGGTCTGCTGGCGGCGGTTGCGTTTTTCGCGTTCAGAAAAAAACTGGAACACCTCCCGTTTTTCGGTAAAATCTACAAAATTGCAGATGGCCTGCTGGAAGGTATCATGTCCATTTTCAGGTTAAAACAACCGGTGAAATTCCTGCTGTACTCTGTCGGAATCTGGGTGTGTTATTATTTTGCAGCCTATCTCGTATGTTTTGCACTACCGGAAACTGCAGATTTCAGTTTTGCTGATGGTTTTTTTATCATCGTGGTAGGCACGCTTGGCATGATGATTCCGGCATCCGGCGGAATCGGCGCATTTCACTTTGCCTTAAAAATCGGTATCGGCGCTCTATTCTTTTCGATGGGAAAATCTTTTGAAGAAGGAAGTGAAGTCGGCCTTGCGTACGCCTTTATTTCACACACTATGCAACTGGTGATTATGGCTGTACTGGGCTTTATGTCCATACCTTTTCTCGCCAAAAACCGAATATAATTACGGCATTCGAAGAACTTTAGCGTTTTTTATCGCATTATTTTTAATTTTTTTCAGGAAAAAGCATTTGATATTCAAATATTTTATAATTTTACTCTGAAATTAAAAATAACATTATGAAAACAAAATTACTTTTGCTCGCTTTCCTGCCTGCAGTGGCATTTTCACAGTACACAAACGGCCCTTTAAGTACCGGCGCAACAGCCGGAAACGGAAGTGCTGCACCTGCAGGTTATACCTGGTCTGAATTACAGAATGATACCGGAAATACCACAGAAACCAACACAACACTCGGAAGTGGAGGCACCTATACCAGTGCAACCGGTAGTTTTTTTGTAGCCGATGACTTTACAATTCCTGTAGGAGAAACATGGCAGATTTCCAGCGTGGAAGTTTTTGCTTATCAAACCAGCCATACAGGAACCACGTCGCCGTTTAATACCATGAGAATGATTATCTACAATGGCGATCCCACTGTGGGTGCTACCACTGTTTTCGGTGATGATTCAACAAACCGGATGACTTCTTCCGTTGACGGCATGATGTACCGAATTGGCAACACGATGGTTCCGACAGCTACTACAGCTGCTCCCGCAACAAACCGTAAAATTTGGAAAGTAATTGGCGCCGCTCCTGTCACTTTAACCGCAGGTACTTACTGGCTGTCCTATCAGTTGCAGAATGTTGTGGTAGCAAGTGGCGGATTTCTGCCTCCTGTAACAGTGCCGGGAGCGCGAACGATGCCCGGATTCAATGCGAAGCAGTTCAACGCAGTCACCAATGCCTGGACTGATATTCTTGATGCAGGAAATCCTGCTTCAGCACCGGATGTTCCGGTTGCTATGCCGTTCATTATCAATTACGCGGTTCTGGGAACTAACGAAACCGTTCAGCTTGATAACAGAGTGGTGATCTATCCGAATCCTGCAAAAGACAGCTTCAGCATCAGTCTTCCAAAAGAAAGTCAAAGCAAATCAACTGTCATCGAAATTTACGATATGTCAGGAAAAATTGTTAAAAGAATGTCTGTCGCAGAAAATTACAATGTTTCAGAACTTGCGTCCGGAACTTATATGGTAAAAATCAAAGACGGAACTCACACAAAGGTTGCACGTTTAATCAAGAAATAGCAATCATTGAATTAATAAAAATCCCGACACAGTCTGTCGGGATTTTCTTTTATAAATCTTAGCGTATTACCCGAAAGCCCGCTTCAGCAGATTTTCCACCTTTGGTTCGCTGCCCCGGAATTCTTTATACAGTTTCATCGGATCCTGGGTTCCGCCTGCGGAAAGCAGTTTCTTATATTTAGCAGCAATTTCCGAATTAAAAATTCCATTCTCCTTAAAATACTGAAAAGCATCAGCATCGAGCACTTCTGCCCATTTATATGAGTAATAACCCGCAGAATAACCGCCCTGGAAAATATGCGAAAAACTCGGACTCATTGCCGTATCGGGATTACTTGGGTACAGATTGGTGGCTTTCGTCTCTTCCGTTTCGAAGGTTTTCACATCTGCAACTTTGTCAGATTTTGTGTGATATGCCATATCGAGCATTCCGAAACCGAGTTGGCGTAACGTCTGGTATCCTTCCATAAAATTTTTCGAATCGGCAATTTTCTGGATTTTTTCAGCCGGTAAAACTTCTCCGGTGCGGTAATGAATTGCGAAAGACTGCAGAAATTCCGGTTCGTAGCAGAAATTTTCCAGAAACTGGGACGGAAGTTCTACGAAGTCCCATTTTACGGATGTACCGGAAAGATTGGGATACTGCGTATCTGCAAGAACGCCGTGCAGTGCATGACCAAATTCGTGGAACAAAGTTGTTACTTCCTGAAATGTAAGCAAGCTGGGTGTATCAGCGGTTGGTTTTGAAAAATTACAAACCACGGAAATGTGTGGCCGCGAATTTTCGCCGTCTTTTTTAAACTGGCTTTTATAGCTCGTCATCCAGGCTCCTGCCCTCTTGCCTTTTCTTGGATGATAATCAACGTACAGAATTGCCTTTTGCTCCGGTTTGCTTCCGTTGGCATTCTCCTCAAAAATTTCATACGTTTTCACATCCTGATGATATACCGGGATAACGGTTCTTTCCACGAAGGTAAGTCCGAAAAGACGGTTTGCCAGACGGAAAACAGCGTCCTGAACTTTCTCCAGCTGAAAATAAGGCTTCAACTCTTCATCATTCAGATCAAATTTCTGCTTTCGCAGTTTTTCTGCATAGTAGCTGTGATCCCAGCTCTGCATTTCCTCAATGCCGTCAGTTTTTGCAAGTGCCCGCAGTTCTTCAATCTCCTTTGTTGCAAACGGAGTGGCTTTTTCCAGCAGTTCATTCAGAAAATCCTGCACCTTATTGGGCGACTGCGCCATTCTTTCTTCCAAAACAAAATCTGCAAAATTCTCATAACCCAGCAACTGTGCTTTTTCATGTCGGAGTGCAACAATTTCTTTAATTAAACCCTGATTATCGAGTTCACCGCCATCGAACGATTTTCTGCCGTTCGTCAGTGCAAGTTCGCGCCGTAATGCTCTGTTTTCAGCATAAGTCATTGCAGGTAGATAACTTGGATATTGCAGCGTAATAATAAAACCTTCCAAATTTTTCTCTTTCGCATCTGCTGCATACTGTGTTTTTACAGAATCGGGAATTCCGGCAAGTTCTTCTTCATCAGTGATGTGTTTGAAATAGGCATTAGTCGATGCAAGGACATTCTGGCCAAACTGTAAAGACTTTACAGACAGATCCATATTGATTTTTTCAAGTGCTTTTTTGCCTGCTTCATCCAGCAATGCACCGCTGCGGACAAATCCTTTATATGTTTCATTCAGCAGCATCTCCTGTTCATCATTCAGATCGTATTGCTTTTTATCGTCGTAAATCTGCTTTATACGGATGAACAGTTTTTCATTTTGCGATATTTTAGAAGAAAACTCTGTTAAAAGCGGCGAAACTTCCTGAGCGATTTTTTGAATTTCATCATTGGTTTCGGCAGAATTCAGATTAAAAAAAATACTTGAGACCACATCCAGTTTTTCTCCGGAATAGGCCATTGCTTCAATGGTGTTTTCAAAAGTTGGCTGGTCCGGGTTATTGCTGATCTGCTCAATTTCTGATTCAGCATCTTTAATTAACTGCTTAAATGCCGGCAGAAAATCTTCATTCTTTATGCTGTCAAAAGGTGGTGTTTGAAAAGGGGTATCGAATTTTTGGGTTAGAATATTTGGCATTCAGATTAAATTTTATTTGGATTTTATAATTTGGAAATTTACAAAAAATGGAATTCTTGCCGGTGCACTATGCTGCAATCGATAGGAATGCAAAACGCAAAGTATCGCGTCAACAAAAATTCCATTTTTCACGAAAGTATTCAAGCAAAAAATATTCCTGAGCGATAGCGAAATTGATAATTTTGCAAAACATCAATCTGTGAACAGAATAAATTAAACAAATGAAAAAGGTTCTTTATGTTCTCCTTGCGCTAATCGCCGTACTGATCATTGCTGCTTTCGCAATAAGTGAAAAGTACCATTTTGAAAAATCGATCACGATTAAGGCGCCCGTGGATAAAATTTATCCTTTAATCAGTTCTACTCAAGGAATTAACCAATGGAATCCTTGGCTCAAACTGGATCCGAAAATGAAAATTGATTATTCCGGGACTCAGGGGGCAAATCGGAGACCGTTACTGCTGGGACAGCACGAACGATGATGCAGGCGCAGGCTGCCAGGAAATTGTTGACCTCGTGCCGTTACAGAAACAGAAAACCAAAATGGAATTTAAAAGACCTTTCGAAGATACCTCCTTCTCCGAGGTTATATTAACTCCTGAAGGTCATGAAACGAAAGTGACCTGGACGCTGGAATCCGATCTGGACAGACCGATGAACCTGATGAAACCGCTGATGAATCACTGGATGGGAAAATCCTACGGTGAAGGTCTGGAATCTTTGAAAGCACTGGCAGAAAAATAACTTTTTTGATGCAAGAGTGAACAGTCATCGGTATTTCAGTTACAGGTTGATTTTTTAAACAGTTATCGCATAAAAGAATAAAAAATGCGTTATAACCAGAAAAATCAGGAAGTTTTTTTTTGTGAACAGTTAAATTTTTGGCTATGAAAACTTTATCCGGACTATTCGCCCTCCTTTTCGTATTCTCCTGTGTTACTCTTCATGAAGACCGACATGCAACATATGAATTCAGCAGTTCAGATCAGCACAAACTGTTGAACCATCTGACGAAAAACACCGAAGTGATTTACAGGAACCAGGACAATGCACAGACAGTTTTTACGATAACTGATGCATTAGTCAGTGAAAACAATGTTAACGACGCACCCATGTTCGGAGATGTAACGCTGCATCTTCAACAAAAGAAAATTTATCTTTCATCGCCTGCACACGGATCATTGACCTATACTTTTCTGCAGAGACCTCATGATTATAATCAGGCATTTGATTCTGCTCCCAAAAAGGTTTCCAACTATCTGCAGGGAACTGTATCTATGATTAAATCGAAGGCTTCAGGTCATGTTTTTCATTTTACCGAACAGACCCAGACCTTTACTGCAAACGGTGTAACATACTCCGACGTTTTCACAGTTCAGTCACCGGATCCGACGCCATATCCCAACGGTCTCTCAATCATTCGGTTTTACTATGATTATAAAAATGGTGTAATCGGTTTTGACGACAGTGATGGCAAAGAATGGCGTTTAGTACCTTAACAGATCATTTTCACCGTAAATTAGCAACCAAAACAGGAACAAAAAAAGGTATCCGGCGATGGATATCTCAAAATTTCAATTTTCATGCAGGAGCATTTAGTATTAAAGAACATTATTGAAAACCGCAGAAGTATTTTTCCAAAAGATTATGGCGATGGAGAAATAAAACAGGAAATACTGGGTGAGATCCTTAGTTCCGCAGATTATGCGCCTAACCACAAAAAAACCAGGCCGTGGCTGTTCATTCCTTTTCGCGGAGAGGAAAAAGAGCAACTCGGAAAAACGCTTGCAGAGATCTATCGCGACACAGCAAAACCGGGAACATTTCTGGAAAAGAAATTTGTCGATATCCCCGGGAAAATTGCAAAAGCAGATACCGTTGTTGCTGTATGTGTAAATTTTTCGGGAGCAGTTCCGGAATGGGAAGAAATTGCGGCAACAGCCATGGCTGTGCAAAACATGTATCTCACCTGTACCGCTCATCAGGTCGGATGCTACTGGAGTACACCTGCCATGAAGGATCATTTGGGAGCGTTTCTTCAACTTGCTGAACATCAAAAATGTTTCGGCCTGTTCTATATCGGAAGCCTGCAGTAAACGTCCGGGATTACCGGCTCGGTATTTTTGCTGAATCCTCTGAGATCAGTTAAAAAAAATATTTTTATATTGTTTCGGAAAAACAGAGATGCAGAGGAAAACGTATTGTAAAACTGAGTTGCGAAACTACATTAACGACCTGATTAACGGAAAATTAAAAGTTCTGGATTTCTACCGTGAGTTTACACTCGATGCAAGCCGCGATTTAAAAAAAACACCAAAATACGATTCGTTCAGGGAGGAAATGCAGCAGGAAATTTACCATCTCGATAAGCAGAAACACAGCCTGCTGCAAATGAAAAAAGGTATGATGAAAGTTTTAGCCCGACCAACGGACAGCGTGCAGCTTGGCTCAGTAGTACTCACCAATAAAGCACGGTTTTACATTTCAGTAGGTCTTGGAGAACTCTTCTTCAACGGCGACCGTTTTTATGCAATTTCTGTAGAAAGTCCGATGGCAAAAATAATGGAAGGTAAAAAGCCGGGCGACGAGTTCATCCTCAACAACATACACCAAAAAATTGAAGAAATTCTCTGATGAAAACACAACTGTACATATACATCGCGATCATCGCAGTATTTATCGCCTATAATCAGTTCTTCGCTGTAGAGGACGAGCGGATGAATACCATCATCAACATCCTGTTTGGTAGTTTTATTTTTCTGTACATGGGTTATCTCGCCTATGTTGCGCTGCAGAAATTAAAGAAAACTTCGAAAAAATAGATTTTCTCTATCATTAAAATTTATCGGCTGTAATGCCCGACAGGCACATAATTTCTGTACGGAAATTTCGACATTCAGCATTAAATCATTAAATTTGCGAATTAGTAAATTATGCATAGATGAATTTGCCAGAAAACTATATCCCGATTTTAATGCAGTTCGGTGTGAGTATTGCCTTTGTGGCGCTCAGCATCCTTGGAACGCATTTTTTAGGGCCTAAGCAGAGGAAAGAATCCGTAAAGAAAAACGAAAGTTTTGAGTGCGGATACACGGTGGACGGAAACGCGAGAAGCCCGTTTTCGGTGAAATATTTTCTTACGGCAGTACTCTTTGTGCTTTTTGATATTGAGATTGTGTTCTTCTACCCTTACGCGGTGAATTTCAGAGAATTCGGTGTGGAAGGGTTTTTTGCGGTGCTTACATTTATCGCCGTTTTCTTCATGGCTTTTTTCTATGTCTGGAAACGTGGCGCACTGGACTGGGACCGCTAATCTCAAGATCTGTTCTTATAATATTTTTTGTAAAAAATTATGTCAAGTAATAAACCAGTAGTCAGAATGGACGCTCCTGCACCGGAAGGTTATGAAGGAGAAGGTTTTTTTGCTACGAAACTAAGTTCAGTAATCGGTATGGCCCGCAAATATTCGCTTTGGCCACTTCCGTTTGCTACTTCGTGCTGCGGTATCGAATTTATGGCAGTGCTCAACCCTACATACGACGCATCGCGATTCGGTATGGAGCGGAATTCTTTTTCTCCAAGACAGGCAGATATGCTGATGGTTTGCGGAACAATTTCTAAAAAGCTTGCCCCGATACTGCAACAGGTGTACACGCAGATGGCTGAGCCGCGCTGGGTTATTTCTGTAGGTGCCTGCGCATGCAGCGGTGGAATTTTCGATACGTATTCAGTACTGCAGGGAATTGACAAAGTAATCCCTGTTGATGTGTACGTTCCAGGCTGTCCGCCAAGACCTGAGCAGATCATCGAAGGCGTAATGCAGCTTCAGACCATGGTAGAGAACGAAAGTATCCGCAGACGTGATATGCCGGAATACCGCGCACTGCTGGAAAGTTATGGTATCAGTTAAGAAAACAGCATGACAAACGAATTTGTTTTAGAAGCGATAAACCGTGAGTTTCCGGAAAGTGTGATCAGCAGCAGTGTAGAATATGACACACTGAATGTGGTGGTGAAAAAAGCGGACGTAAAAAAAATCATCCACCATCTTCGTGATTCTTCTCTGGAATTAAATTTCCTCACCTCGATGTGCGGAATTCATCATCCTGAAGATAAGGAAAATGAATTGGGAATGATTTATTTTCTGCACAACATGCCGAATAACTACAGAATGCGAATCAAAGCATACAGCACACGCGAAAATGCTGAATTCGAAACGCTGACCGATCTGTATGCCGGAGCCAACTGGATGGAAAGAGAAGCTTTTGATTTTTTCGGAATCCGATTTTCCGGCCATCCCGATTTACGACCGATTCTGAACATGGAAGATCTCGGATATCATCCGATGCTGAAGGAATAC
>JAEWOM010000284.1 GCA_023399675.1 Bacteroidota bacterium | reverse complement strand
GTGTAAAGCAGTGCCAGAACTCCGAATAGCGGAACCAGCCAGAATAAAAGATCCATAATTTAGTATTTAATGTTAAAGTTTATTAAAAAGCAAGCGTAAAGATAATAAAATGGCATAAACACACAAGTGCAGTACAGCCTCTTGCTGAATTTTGAGCATAAAAAATTCCGGCGGAATACCGGAATTTGCTTTATTGAAGGAATATCAGTGATTATCCTCCAAATTTGTTCGCGTAATCCTGCCGTGATGCATCAATTACCTCACGTGCATGTTCTGCACCGTATACTTCCTGAATGCGGCATTTTGCAGGCTCATCCGGAAGGTTTTTATAGGTAAGGAAATAGTGCATCAGTCTCTTTACTTCTGCCTGTGGAAGTTCGGTAATATCCTGAAAATGCCCGAAAGCATGGTCACCTTTCATTACTGCAACAATTTTGTCATCTGCCTCGCCTTTATCGATCATTTTGAATCCACCGATCGGAATCGCTTCCATCAGCATGCCACCGGCGTGAATGCTGTGCGAGCTTAGAACACAGATATCAAGAGGGGCGTGATCACCCATCGTTACATCATCTGCACCACTTTCCACTGCGAGCTGCATAATCTGGTCGTGACAGTAAGTTCTCGGGATAAAACCGTAAAGCGCCGGAATAATATTCGAAAACTGCTGCGGCCGGTCAACTTTCAGATAACCGGACTGCTTGTCGATTTCGTATTTAATGGTATCGCTTGGGACTATTTCCACAAAAACATTGACTACATCGGGTGCACTGTCGCCGGCTGAAATGCCGTGCCATGGATGTGCTTTAAAATTTGGTATCATGAGTTAAGTTATAAATCAAACAAAAAGAAACAGGATGCTTACTGGTCCGTGAAATTTTACGTAACCAGCAAAACTTCGCGGCGCAGTCCTTCTATCGTATCGCCGATAAAATCATCCCCGTTCACATAATTCATGAGGAATACTGTTTTTAATTCCTCGAGGTCTGCATTGGAGTTTAAACCGTTAAGGCTGTCATGAAGCAGTTTAACCAACGCATTTTTCGCATTCTGGATATTAACCCAGGAGTTCTTCGTAATATATAGCTGTTGCGATGAGTTATACTCGAATTCATCATTCACCGACTTTTCTGTAAGGAAAACAAATTCATGCGGTGCAAGATCCCTGTCGAACCGGTTCACAAGATTTGACGGTTTCATGCGGTCCAGAAAAAGCACCATTCTTTCATATGCCTGGCTTTTATTTTCTGCATTTCCTTTTACGGAAAGCATCTTCAGTTCTTTGTCTTTCATTTTTATATAGGTATAAACAAACTGACGCAAAAGCACGATGAATGGCAGTGCCATCACCAGCGCAAAAATGTATGGAAAGAAAGGTGAACTGAAAAAGCTGTCGAAGCTTGTCATATCTAAATTTGAGACTGCAAAATTAAGCAATTAAACGCCTTTATCAGAATAAAGCATTTAAAATTTTTATGAACTGACTGCTTTCCGCTTAACTTTAAAGATGATTTCGCGCGTACCGTCACCCAATGCCATCTTATCGCGTTCTGCCGGTGAGAAATGCTTCCGGTAATCAATACGTTCTACAGAAATTTCCGGTCTCGAAATTCTGTCGGCAAAATCTGCTCCGTAAAGCCTTTCAAGATCGTGCTCACCGTATTTCCTGAGTTTTTCCGCAGGCGTTGTATTGCTGTTGTCCTCTTCTACTGTCGATTCCAGGTTTAAGCCGAAAAGTGAAAGAAGAAACAGACTTCCACCCGGTTTCAGCACCCGGTAAAGTTCTGAAAGCGCTTTCAGTTCATCGGGAATATGTCCCAGAACATGTGAACAGATAATAAAATCGAAATGACTGTCCGGAAATGTAATATCGGTAATATCCATTTGCACGCGGGCAAGATTCGGGTTGATATCCGCGTCAACATAATTCGGATTACCGACCAGTTTTTGCTTCAGTATTGCTTCCGGTGCAAAATGAAGCACTTTGGGATTTTCGGAAAAAATTCCGGTCTCATTTTTCAGGTACAGATAAAAAAGTCTGGTTCTCTCCAGCGAACCGCAGTGCGCACATTCTGCATTGAGACGAACCGTAATACCGTTTCCTTTCGGCAAAAATGCGGACGAGGAATTGCCGCAGCACGGACAGTAGAATGCATCGCCTTTTAAACTTCGTGCCTTCATTTTCCGCAGTGCAATGTGCAGCTGAAGCCTCAGTTTTTCGGGAACAACAGATCTGTAAATTCTCTTAATCATCGTAAAACGCGGTTGTTACTTACCATCGATTTTAAACAAAACAGCAGGTATTCCGATGAAATGATTTCTGCACCGCTGAACGCTTCGTACTCCATGAGAATCCGGTGAAAATGCTGCGGGAAACCATCCGGTTTTATACCTGAAATTCCGAAAGATTTGCTGATACCACCTTCGCTGTACATCCATTCGAACAGTTCATTACTGATCTGATTATCGCCGTACGGAAAACAAAACAAGAATTCTTCGGATTCTATTTCCTTCAAAAATTCATTCACTGAACTGATTTCATCTTTCTGTTCATCAAAAGTAAGGGAATTAAAATTCCGGTGCGTGCGGCTGTGATTTCCTACTTTGAAACCCATTTTCTGCAGTTCGATAATTTCTGCTGTTGAACAGTAGGGTTTCCGTTCCTGGAGATAATCTCGGAAACTAAGATTGATCAGATCGGCAAGTTCATCGGCTTGATCTTTATGGGCGTAGAGTTCTTTTTCGATTTGATGCTCACTGCAGTTCAATCTTCCTGCAATTTTCTTTGCATTCACTGGTGAATTCTTCACTTCCGCTAAAATGAGACTGATTTTATGCGACGAAAACAGCGTTTTGTTATCGAGAAATTCCGTGGTAATGAAAAAAGTTGCGTCGAGCTGTTTTTCCAATAATAACGGTGCAATCACGTGATAAATCTCCGACATGCCATCATCAAAAGTCAGATGAAATCCCTTATTGTCTTTTCCGATTTTTTCGGGCGTTATATTTTCAAAGTGAGCGGTCAGGAAATCGAGATCTTCCTGAAATCTTCTGATGCTTCTGCAGAATGTAAGGTTTTCGAAATGAGGCTGCTTCGTACGGTAAACAGTATGGTAGAACGGAATGATCTGTCTTCTGCCACTCCATTTCCGGTATGTTTCCACAGGAATTTGTGTCGCCAGGGATTTCGATATGTTGATAAAACTGCGTTTCAAAAGATTTTACATTGAAAAGTTCTTCAGTTCAGTACCCGAATTGGTTTTTACTGCTGCAAACTTACTGATTTTCTTTGCTGAGCAATCAGTATGAGAATGATCAGCAGATAAAACCCGACCATCATTCTGTTTACCAGCATCGGAAAAACGAAAAACCGCACCATAACGGTGATGTAAATGGCAACGATCAGTAAAATTCTGCTAAGTTCCGCAGCAGTTAAATGCCGCTTCAGAAACAGTGCCGGCGCAAAAATAAGAGCAGCGAACAGCAGCAGAATGACAAAATACGAGGAATTGAATTCCAGCAGAATATTCTGTTTCAAATAATTCAAGTAAGCTGTCTCATCAAATACTTCCGGCGCCGAAACCGGGAAATACTGCACTTTAATAAACTGGTTCATCACCAGCGTTTGCCACGACACTTGATTACTCAACTGAATTATTCCGAAAGAGGCAACGATAAAAAGCAGTGCTGTCAACAGTTCCCTGTTCTGTTTCAGGGAACGTTCGAAACCAACTTTCAATACAGAAAAAATGGCAAAAAGCAGCATGAATTCCGGTCTTGCGAACACCGTAAGCATCGCGAATACCGTGTACGCCACGCTGTTTTTCGTGTAGAAAAGATGATAAAATGCGGCCAAAAGCAGAACTGCAGCCAGCATGTCCGGTGACGCATGTCTTGTTGCATCCTGCAGCGGTTTGAACAAGGAAACCAAAACAGCAACTGCCAGCGCCAAACCGGCATTTTTCCACTGCTTTGCAGTAAACAGGAAAATCCCTAAAACGATCAGCACAAATGGTAAAATAACGGGTATGGCAGTCGCTTTTGACGGCGAAAAACCGAGTTTATAGAACGCAAAATTAATCCAGTTATACAGCGGTTTCACTTTGAAAAGTTCGAGTTCTTCGCCGTATGCATCCGGATTCGAAGCCAAAACTTTATAATAATCGTTTACTCCGATGGTCTTTTCTTCCACATCAGGAAATTCGAAGGTATGCGGCGCCTCAGTTTTCAGTTCCGAGTACACTTTGTCATGGATTTCAGCAATGGGAATTTCCGGATTGTCGAGCGTATAAATAATTCCCATATATGCTTCGATATCCCAGTTGTAGTACTGTTTGTTCCAAAAATAGACCGACATGGCCGCCAGATAAAGCAACAGTAAAATCAGGCTGTTTCTGAAACTGAAAATCTTCATGAAAAGTTCGTTAACATACTTTTTATCAGTTCTTTCTTTGAATTTCTGATCACGGGATACGGTAATATTTCTGCCCGAAACCCACGAAAAAATTCAGCAATGGCTGGTACATCAGAGCCTTCAAAATCAAAATCACGCAAATCGACATGCCGCTCTATGGCACGGTCCACCAGGATTGAAGCCCCGTTCAGTTTTATTTTTTCCCGGTTGTTAAATGTACCGAGCAACACAGCGGTACGATCGTCTTTAAAAACCGTAACAATATTAATGATTTCATCTTCGAACAAAAATGCCTCATGTTCAAGCTGTTTGCGGCGGTCCAATTCTTCGAGTATTCTGAAATATTCGGTGTGCAAAGCTTCATTGTGCAACCCGGGAACATGGTTTTTCATAAAATCTACACCATCATTCCAAGTGATTTTCTTTATCTTCAGTTTTGATTTATGCTGCTCATTGATGACCAGTTTACGACGCCGCTTCGGAGAGTAATTTTTCCGGACATCCGGGTACGGATTTTTTTTGATGACAAAATTATTTCTGATTTCCAGATCCGAGCTGAAGGTATTGGCATCGTTAAACGGATAATACGCAATACGGTACTTCCGAAGGAAAAATGAAAGAAATTCATCATTTAACTGTACTGAATCTTCTGATGAAAAAATGCCGAGTTGCTGACAAAGAACCGGATTGACAACTACTTTCAAGCCGAGTTTTTTCACGAAAGGAACCGGCATCACCGCTTCATAATCACCCTTGACGAGGATTTCCCAATTTTCGGCTCCGGTTGCTTTCAGGTAGGGAAATGTTGCCGAATATTTTCTCTGCGCTGAATTCTCGACACAGAAGCTGTATTTTTCAATATCTATTTCATCAAACTTTAAGTTCCTCATCATAGCAAACTTTCATCTGCAAAACTGAAATAAGTGTGCTGATTCAAAATCAGGTGATCAATCAGGTTGACATTCAAAATTTTTCCTGCCTCCTGCAGCTGCCTGGTAATTTTGCGGTCGTCGGCACTGGGATCGAGATTTCCCGAAGGATGGTTGTGCGCCACGAAAATACCCGTTGCAAAATGTTCGAGGGCAGTTTTGAAAACGATGCGAACATCAACCGCAGAAAAAGTGATTCCACCGCTCGAAATTTTTCCATAATGGAGCACGCGGTTATTCTGATTAACGAAAATTGCCCAAAATTCTTCGGTCTGCAGATCTGCGAGATGTGGCCGAAAAAGTTCAAATGCTACCTTACTGTCTGTGATTTTCCTGCGTTCCGGAACTTCCTGCGCGGCGCGTCTTCTGCCGATTTCCAGCGCTGAAAGAATTTCTATCGCTTTAACCTTCCCTATTCCTTTGAATTTTTCTAAATCTTTAATGCTGAGTTTAGACAAATTGTGCCAGTTATTTCCTACTGAATTCAAAATTTGCCTCGCCAGTTCTACTGCAGACATTTCCTTGAAACCCATTTTCAGAATGATGGCCAGCAATTCTGCATCGGAAAGTGCATCTTTGCCTTTCATCTCGAATTTTTCGCGCGGGCGGTCATCTTCTGCAAGAAATTTAATAGACATAATTTCTTTAAGGTTTCACTGGATTTTTTTAAAGCATGATCAGTCCGTCTTTCATCACCAGTTTGCGGTCCGTGATTTCCGCAAGATTGGGATTATGGGTAATGATCACAAAGGTCTGGTTGTATTTATCGCGAAGATCGAAAAATAGCCTGTGCAGATCTTCAGCATTTTTTGAATCCAAATTTCCGGTCGGCTCATCAGCATAGATAATTTTCGGTGAATTAATCAGCGCCCTGGCAACGGCGGCACGCTGCGCTTCACCGCCGGACATTTCATTCGGTTTATGATGCAGTCGGTCGGCAATGTTCAGATCTTCAAAAAGTGCATACGCCTTGTCGAGGCTTTCCTTTTCATTTTTGCCGGCGATTCTGGTGGGAAGAAGCACATTCTCCAACGCTGTAAATTCCGGGAGCAGCTGGTGAAACTGGAATACAAAACCAATGTTCTGATTGCGGAAACGTGAAAGTTCCCGGTCTTTCATATTGATAAACGACTGGCCGTCAATCAGAATTTCCGTTGCGTATTTAGCTGGCGCGGTAGGCTGATCCAGCGTTCCGAGAATCTGCAGCAGCGTGGATTTTCCGGCACCGGATTCGCCAACAATTGAAACAACTTCCCCTTCACGAATGTGTATATCCACACCTTTCAATACTTCCAAATCGCCATAGGATTTGTGAATATTCTGCGCTCTAATCATAGCTTCGAAAATAGTGAAAATTAGCGAGAACTTTTATGCATTT
>JAEWOM010000206.1 GCA_023399675.1 Bacteroidota bacterium | reverse complement strand
GTGTTGAAAGCCGGCAGAAGAACCTATTTTTTTGATGTACGCGAAACGAAAGCAGGCGATTATTATTTAACCATAACGGAAAGCAAGAAAAATTTCAGTGAAAGCGGTGAGGCCACTTTCGAAAAGCATAAGATTTATCTGTACAAAGAAGATTTCAAGACATTTCAGGAAATGTTCAGCGAAAGCACCGATTTCATCATCAATGAAAAAGGCGAAGATGTAATTTCTGAAAAGCATGATAAAGACTTTAAATCACGATCTTTCACCATCGACTCCGATGACGAGATTTAAAAAAGATACAAGCATCCTTTGAGGGTGCTTTTTTTAGCTCAGCAGTAAAATCAGCAGACTCGCTGTAAAAATTCTGAATATCGTTACGAGCGGATACACCTGTGCATAGCTCTGAATCGGTATATCACTGTCCAAATAATTTGTTGAAAACGAAAGCGCTGCAGGATCGGTATAACTTCCGCTCATCAGCCCGACAAGCTGAAGAAAATTGATTTTCATAATAAATCTTCCTACGAAAACCATCAGTATCAGTGGAATAAAAGTAATGGCGCAACCGTAGAGAAGAAAGATCCAGCCATTGAAGCGGACAAAATTTTCGTAGAAACTCTCACCTGCATGAATGCCGACTGCAGCAAAGAACAGGCATATACCAAGGTCTTTCATGAAATAAATCGCACCGGTATTGATGTATGAATGAATGACCGAAATTCCGCCGTATCTTGAAATTAAAAGGGCAACAATGAGCGGACCGGCTGCAAATCCCATTTTTAGCGGCGTCGGAAGTCCGGGAATCATGATGGGCACGGAACCCAGAATGATACCTAAAAGCAATCCGCCGAAAAGAGATAAAAAATCAGGTTCTATCAGTTTCTTCTCCTGGTTTCCGATTATTTTCTCCGCCTCTGTAATCGCCTCGTCCGTACCGATTACCCTGAGAATATCTCCATAAAACAGTTCCAGAGACGGTCGTGGAATCATTTCTTTACCTGCCCGGAAAACACGGGTTACCTTTAAATCGTAGGTGTTGTACAAATCGAGTTGTGACAGGTTTTTATGAATCGCCGATGGCTTGGTAACGAAAATATTCTTTCTGCTGATTTCAGATTCAGACTCGATGAAAAGATCCGTGGATGGCCTGCCGACTTTCCTGATAAAAGTGTCGACATCTGCTTCTTTTCCCACAATCATCAGTACATCACGATCCCGTAAATGCACATCAAGTGTCGGAGAAAAAACGGCTGTTTCACCTGAATGTTTGAGGCGCGAAACCACAATCTGTACGCCCGTTTCTTTAAGGGTCTGATTCAAGGTTTTTCCGATAAACTCTGGGTTCACCACCCGCATCTTTTTGGGAATCAGCGGTTCTTCCCGATTTATTTTGGTCATACGGAATTTCCGCATTTCGGTTTCGGGACGTATTTTAAGCAAGAACTTTGAGATGATAATCGTTCCGATGATTCCAACAACCCCTAATGGATACGTTATTGCGTAGCCGATGGTAGGATCCTGAAAATCTCTGTCCGGCATTACTTTCCCCAGTTCTTCAATCGTATTCTTCGCAGCACCAAGTCCGGGCGTATTGGTCACGGATCCACTCATAATACCGACCAGGTTTTCAATGCTCAGATCAGTTGTTTTAAAGAGAATATAGGTAATTACTCCGCCTAAAATCACCGTAGAAACAGCCAGAATATTGAATTTAAGACCTTCGCTTTTGAATGAGGAAAAAAACGAGGGCCCAACCTGCAGTCCGATTCCATAAACAAAAAGGATCAGCCCAAAATCGCGTATAAAATCCAGAACAGATAAATCAATCCGGTACCCGAGATGACCCAGCAACAGTCCGGTGAACATTACAGCAGATACGCCAAACGAAATCCTGGCAACTTTAATTCTGCCGAAGAAAACGCCGGTCCCGATGACCAGGGTAATGACAATCAGTGACTGTATCACACTCGGATTCTCCGTAGGGAGCATAAGTTCATTGAGCCAATCAAACATGTAGCAACTGGGTTTTTATTACCGCACAAATTTACGGCAATATCAAAGTGTCTGAATTAAAAAAGCATGAATTCTTTAATCAAACAAAAGTTTCTCGGAAACGCCAAAATATCTTCTAAAGTAATTCGTAAACCGGTTAAATAAAGGCTTATTGGAAGCACTGATTAGAAAACTAAAAATTTAGTTTTGCTTCACTTCAATAAAAAACCTCTTTTAGTTGTTTGCGTTTGTCTCTTTTTGATAAATCTTCAGTTGAAATGTTGTGCATTCGGCAAAATAGTAATCTTCACTATTTTTGCGGAATGAATTCTGAAAAAATCGTACTGATCTTAGGCGCCAATTCCGATGTAGCCAAAGAATGCGTAAAACTGTACCTGCAGAAAGGTTACCGCGTCATGATGGCATCCAGAAACAGGGCTGCAATGGAAGATTTCATTCAGCGAAATCAGTTGGATTCAAAAAAAATCGATCTGCTGCATTTCGATGCTGTAGATTTCGGATCGCACCAGAACTTCTATAACGAACTTCATTCAAAGCCGCATATCGTGCTGTATGCTGCCGGTTTTCTTGTTCAGAATAAAGAAGCACGCGATAGTTTTCCGGACACCCTGCAAATGATGCACACCAACTATTCCGGGGCAGTTTCTATTCTCAATATAATCTCTGAAGATCATTCCAACAAAAATCTGGAAAGAATCATTGGCCTGTCGTCGCTCTCCGGTGTTCGAGGAAGAAAAAGCAATTACATTTACGGCAGTACGAAATCGGCATTTACGCAATATCTCGCCGGATTACGACAGCATCTCGCACAGAAAAATATCACAGTGAACGTTTTTGTGCTGGGATATATTCGAAGCAAAATTAATGACGGACTCCAACTGAACCGGTCGCTGATGATGGAACCGGAATATGTAGCGA
>JAEWOM010000195.1 GCA_023399675.1 Bacteroidota bacterium | reverse complement strand
GATGTCAACACCAAGCGCAACATTTCCGTTCTCCTTTTTTTCAGTTTTATTTACCGACTGAAAAGTGGAAAATTCTTCCAGGGCATCCAGAATTTTTGTACGGTCGTCCGCATATCCTTTTTTTATTTCCAAAGTCAGCAGGCGCGTATTGGTGTTTGCAATAAGGATCTTGCCCAGCCAGCCCAGTCCATAAATTACGAATAAGGTGACGCAGAGAAAAGACAGAGCAATATAAAATTCTCCAAAACCGATCGCCATACCAATCGCAGCCGAAACCCAGATAATACTTGCTGTGGTCAGTCCGTAAATCGAGAATCCCTGTTTGTAAATGACGCCTGCTCCCAAAAATCCGATACCGCTGATAATTCCTGCAGCGATGGCAAAATTGTCGCCTTCACCGGAAAAGTTTGCAGAAAGGATGGTGAACAGGCATGAACCGACCGAAATCAGCGTGATGGTTTTTAAGCCGGCAGATTTGTCCTTCGATTCTCTTTCATATCCTAAAATTACTCCCGAAACCAGTGCCAGCACTGCTTTCAGAATATCCTCGGAGGAGAAAAATGCATTGATATTTTCCATAAAAAGCAAAATTAATTTCTTTACTTTTGATTCCATTATGAAAACTGACACAAGGATTTCATCTTTTCCACCAATCGTTGACGAAGTTTCGCGTATTCTGATTCTGGGTTCTGTTCCGGGAGTCAGGTCTCTCGAAATGCAGCAGTACTATGCCCATCCGCAAAACCGGTTCTGGAAAATCCTATTTGAAATTTTTGAGGAAGAATTCACCTGCGATTACGAAAGCAGAACACGTTTGCTTAAACGTAATCATATTGCCCTTTGGGATGTTATTGATTCGTGCGAAAGAAAAGGCAGCCTCGATTCGGACATCCGCAATGAAGAAGCAAACGGCATTGCAGAGCTGCTCGAAAATTATTCTGCGATAAAGGCAATTTTCTGTAACGGACAGAAATCACATAAAAATCTGATGAGCATTTTAGGCAAAGAGTTTCCAATTCCTGTTTTTGTTTTACCTTCGACCAGTCCGGCAAATGCAGGAATATCTTATGCAGATAAACTGCAGGCCTGGAAGAAAATAACACAGTACTTATGAGAAAATTAATCGTGTTTTTATTGTTAATATTACTCTGTAATTCAGCAGATGCTCAGAAATACGAGTTCGATTATTTGCTGGAGTGGGAAACAGTTGAGGGCTGGAGAGCTGACGGTTCCACCAATACAGTTCTGATTAATTCTAAAAATTCCGATTATTATTTAACCTTGTATAAAGATTTCAAATCCAATGGTGAGAAAGCGCAAATATGGGATTCCGAAAATGAATTGAATCATTTCTATGACGTATCCGTTTCCGGCAGCGATGAAGCTGTACTCAATTTCACTTATGCAGGGAGCTCGAAAACCGGAAAAAATAAAAAGTTCAGCACTGTACCAATGGAACTTAAGGAGATCGGACAGAATAGTTATGTAATTACCACCTACGCTACCAAGCACAAAAAAAAGCCGCAGTACAGGTTTGAATTCACCCTCGAAGAATCGCCTGATGACCTGTTTTTCTTTCATATTGAAGGATTAAATAAACAGGAAATGATTAATTTAATTAAATCCGGATTTCCGGAGAACAAACATTTTGTTATAGCCAATTACAAAACGATTTATCCGTCCGGAAGTATAGAGCATAGGAAACTCACCGGCAAACAAAAAGTTGCTCTTACACTGGAATTTAGTCCTGAACAACTCATATTAACGAAGAAATAATTGATGGAAATACAGAAATTAATCATCCTTATTGTGTTTTTACTGGCCGGTTATAACTCGTCCTTTGGCCAAAACTACACATTTGATCATTTTCTTGAATACAGTTCGTGCAGGAAGGGCGACGGCGGTAAGCCGGTGTTTTACCGCATTGTATCCACCGAAAAAAATGCTTCCTATAATATGGATTTGTATTTTACAGATGAGAGAAAAAGTGCCACCATCGCCGATTATGACACGGAGTTATTTCATACTTTTTCAGTGAAGCAGACGGGTAGTGATTACACTTTCAATTATGAGGGTAGCAGAAAAATGATGGTCATCAATAAATTTCTGTATGATAAAATAGAATTTGAACCCGGGAAGAATCCGGACAGCTATGAATTGAAACTGTACTCCGGGAAAAATGACAGAAAATACAGGCGTAAACTCCTGGTAGATATTGAAAAATCGGATTTCATGCTTAATAATCAGCTTCTCATTGATGCACATAAAGGCCAGATTGAAAACATCTCTGCTGCGCTCACCAAACATCTGAATGATGACAGATTCCTGATCCGAAAATCCAGAATACAATTTCCCGGTGGTGAAAACTGTATGCAGATTGTGAAAAACCATCCATTGGAACTGACTGTTGTACTTCCCGAAAAATTGCAGATAAAAGAACGATAAAATTTTAGAAAACGATGAAAAAATTAATTGGATTTTTACTGTTGCTCCTTTTCTGCAGCACCTTAAATGCGCAGAAATATGAGTTTGATTATCTGTTGCAGTATTCTCTTGAACATGGCAATTCAACGTATTTTGTCAACTCTAAAAATCCCGATTTCCATTTACAGATGAAGGGACCCGGAGATCCCAAAGCCATTCTTCGCGATAAAAAAAATGGATGGGTACATGTTTACAGTTTTGTAGAAGATGCTGCCGGTAATTCCGCAACTTTTACATATGAGGCATCGATCAAAACCGACTATGATAGTAAACCGATGTCAGCATTTGAAATTAAGGAGATAGGAAAAGACCGTTACTTAATCGCATCTGCAAAGCCCAAAAGGTTACAGGCGAAGAATTTGGTTATTGACATTAAACTGAAGACTTTCAGTGAAAATGTTGTAAATATCCTTACCGACTCTGACCATGACTCTGTATTTTATCATTTAATTTCCAACGCATTGCCGCCCGGTTCAAAATATATCATTGAAGAATCTAAAGTGAAGAGTTTTAACGGTAATGTTGAGGTAAAAAAGTTGATGTATCAGGAAAAAATTGAGCCGAAACTGGAAATTTTGCCTCAACAGTTGAAATTATTTAAAGATTGGAAAAGTTTCAATGCAATGATGGAAAACCAGCCTTTAAGCAAATAAAAATCAGACGGGAAGTTCTTTTTTCAAGGGTCTTGACATTCGCTCTGTGATGTCGTATCTTTGCACTTCGAAATTTTTAAACCGTAATTTAAAAAAATGAAGACTTCAGATTTCAATTTCCACCTTCCCGAAGAACTGCTTGCAGAACATCCTGCAGAACACCGCGATGACGCCAGACTGATGGTCCTGGACCGTAAAACAGAAACCATCGAGCACAAACTTTTTAAAGATGTCATCAATTATTTCGATGAAGGTGATCTTTTTATATTCAACAACACCAAGGTTTTCCCGGCCCGACTTTATGGAAATAAAGAAAAAACGGGAGCCAAAATAGAAGTTTTCCTGCTTCGTGAGCTCGACAAAGAAACGCGCGTTTGGGATGTGTTGGTAGATCCTGCCAGAAAAATCAGAATCGGTAACAAACTTTTCTTCACCGAAGACGAATCTCTCGTCGCGGAAGTAATAGACAATACCTCTTCACGCGGAAGAACATTGAGATTTCTCTACGACGGATCTTACGAAGAATTCCGTGCGAAATTGAAAGAACTCGGAGAAACGCCGCTTCCAAAATATATCAAAAGAGAAGTGGAGCCTGAAGATGCAGAGCGTTATCAAACGATTTATGCGAAAGTGGAAGGGGCTGTTGCTGCACCGACTGCCGGTCTGCATTTTTCGCGTCACCTGATGAAAAGACTCGAAATCAAAGGTGTTGATTTTGCTGAGGTAACGCTTCACGTTGGTTTGGGAACCTTTAATCCGATTGAGGTGGAGGATCTTTCCAAGCATAAAATGGAAAGTGAAGAAGCGATTATCGATGCTGCGATCGCTGCAAAAATCAATCTCGCTGTAGAAGAAGGACGCAGGGTTTGCGCTGTAGGTACAACGACGATGCGTGCTTTGGAAACTTCCGTTTCATCGAACAGAAAAATCTCTGAATACCACGGGTGGACCAACAAATTCATCTTCCCGCCGCACGATTTCGGTGTGGCAAACACGATGATCACGAATTTCCACACGCCGAAATCAACTCTGTTGATGATGATTGCAGCATTTGCCGGGAAAGATTTCCTGATGCATGCGTACGAAGAAGCAATCAAAGAAAAATATAAGTTCTATTCTTACGGTGACGCGATGCTGATCCTGTAGTTTGGAAGCGGGAAGATGGATGCCGGGAGTTTTCGGTGTCCATTTTCTTCTTTTGTCATGCTCCTTCTTAAGACGACAAAATCGAACTTCCATCTTCGAACTTCCCTCTTCCATCTTGTTATATGAAAGACATCCGCACATTATCACTCGATCAGTTAACCGATTACTTTAAAGAAATCGGGGAGAAGCCGTTTCGTGCGAAACAGGTGTACGACTGGCTGTGGAGTAAAAACCTCCATTCGATTGATGAAATGACCAATCTTTCGAAGGATCTGCGCGATAAGCTTTCACAGGAATTTACGATTAATCCGGTTTCCGTAAACCAGCTGCAGAAATCCAAAGACGGAACCATCAAAAACGGGGTAAAACTGCAC
>JAEWOM010000264.1 GCA_023399675.1 Bacteroidota bacterium | reverse complement strand
TCAACGCACTTCTTACCGATGAGCAAATCAACAAAGAAAGAGGAGTGGTTCTTGAAGAACTGCGTATCGGTTTGGGGGCGGATAAGAGAATGATGGACCAGTGGCTTCCTGTAATGCTGCATAATTCTCACTACGCAGAACGTTTGCCGATTGGTAAAAAAGAAGTGCTGGAGAAATTCAGTCCTGAAGTGATCAGAAAATTCCACAGAGACTGGTACAGACCGGATCTGATGTCGCTTGCTATCGTTGGTGACATCAACGTTGATGAGGTTGAGCAAAAAATCAAGAAGAATTTCTCATCTTATAAAAATCCGGCAACACCGAGACCAAGAACAACACACGATCTTCCTAACCACAAAGAAACGCTGGTTTCTATCGTTAACGATCCCGATGCAACCATGTCTCAGGTGCAGTTCATGATGAAAGATCCGGGAAGTTATCAGCCTGACGTTACGGTAAAGCAGTACGATACTTCAATTCTTGAAAGTCTTACAGCTACGATGATCAATAACAGACTCCGTGAAATGATCAATTCCACTACACCTCCTTTTACTTTCGGAAGTGTTTACCATGGTGGTACCTATGCAAGAACGAAAGAAGCTTTCCAGGGAATGGCCATTACCAAAGACGGTGGTCAGCTTCCGGCTTTGAAAGTGTTGTTGGAAGAAGTGGAAAGAGCAAGAAAATTCGGATTTACGCAAAGTGAACTCGACCGTGCAAAATCTCAGATGATGTCCGGGGTTGAAAGAATGTACAACGACCGGGATAAAACGGAGAGCAGCCAGCTGGTTGATGAATATGTAAGAGCTTACCTGGAAAATGAACCAATTCCGGGAATTGAATGGGAATATGCGCAGTACAAGAAATTTTTGCCAACGGTAACTCTAGCACAGACCAATCAGGTGATTAAAGATTATGCGAGAGATGACAGTAAAGTAGTGATCATTACCGGACCGAAAAAAGATGGTTTGACCTATGCTACAAAAGATCAGGTTCTGAAACTTCTGGATGATGTAAAACTGGCTAAACTGGAGCCATACAAAGAAAAGGCAACCATTACCAATCTCGTGAAGCCTTTCAAATCTAACGGAAAAATCGTAAAGACAGAAACCGATGCAAAACTGGGAACAACAACCCTTACTTTGAGCAACGGTGCGAAAGTTACCTATAAGAAAACTGATTTTAAAGACGATGAAATCGTTTTCACAGCGGCAAGTCTGGGTGGAACATCCCTGCTGAGTGATGCCGACTTCCTGAAAACGACCTGGGCATATGGTGCATTGCCGGAAGCAGGTGTTAATGGCTTTGATAAAACCGACCTTTCCAATTATCTGGCCGGAAAACAGGTGTCTGTAACGCCAATGGTCAGCGCACTTTACGAAGGCATGAACGGCCGCTCTTCCCAAAAGGATTTTGGTACCATGCTGGAGCTTATCTATTCCTATTTCACCGGTCTTAATTATAACCCGGCAGCATTTAATGCATTCAAGGAAAAACAGAGCGCGTTTCTGGATAATATGGTTTCGAACCCTCAGTTTTATTTCAGCAATGAACTGCAGAAATTCAGAAATCAGAAAAATCCGCGTTTTACAAACTCTATTCCATTGGAGAAAGAATGGAGCATGACCGATTACAAGAAAGCCTATGATGTCTATAAGCAGAAATTCGCGAATGCAGGTAATTTCCACTTCTATTTCGTAGGAAATATTGATGAAGCGAAGATGAAGGAATATGCAACCCAATACCTGGCAAGCCTTCCTTCAACAGGTAAAACAACGAACTTTAAAGATAACAAGTACAGACCGGTTACCGGACAGCACACCAAAGTGTACAAAAAGGGTACAGATCCTAAAAGTATGGTGAACATTCTGTATGGAGGTGAGGCAACGTACAATGAAAAGGACGACCTTGCTCTGATGGCACTTGGTGAAGTGGCTACCATCAAAGTAATTGAGAAACTGCGTGAAGATGAGGCAGGTATTTATGGTGGCGGCGCAAGAGGTGGAATGTCTAAATTGCCTTACGGAAATTATTACTTCGGAATCTCGTTTCCATGTGGTCCGGAAAATGTGGACAAACTGACTAAAGCAGCTTTGGCTGAAGTTCAGACACTGATCAACAAAGGTCCGGAGCAGAAAGACCTCGATAAATTCCGTGAAGGTGAATTCAATGATTATAAAACGCAGTTGAAGGACAATAATTTCTGGCTTGCAAATCTGGCAAACTATCAGCTGGAAGGTGGCGATAAATACGAAATCCTCAACTACGAAGGCAAAGTGAAAGCGCTGACGGTAAAAGATCTTCAGAATGTTGCAAAGAAATATCTTACAAAAGATAAACTAATCACCGCAACGCTGATGCCGGAAGACGGCTGGGAAAAAGCAGTAAAAGCTGAACAGGCTGCTGCAGCACAGGCGAACACTACGCAGGCCAGTACAGCTCCTATGCAGAATCTTACTGCACAACAGGTAATCGATAAGTATATCGATGCTATGGGAGGAAGGGCAAAACTGGAAGCTGTAAAAAGCATCAAGTCCACTTCCAAGATGAGTGTTCAGGGTATGGAACTGATCATGACTAGCCTGCAGATGGCTCCGAACAAAATGAAGATGACGCAGACGATGATGGGGCAGGAAGCCGGATCTACAGTCTTCGATGGAGAGAACGGATATACCGTACAGATGGGACAGAAGCAGCCGATCCCTACTGAGCAGGTGGCATTGCTGAAGAAGAAAAAACTGTTTGATGTGCTGGACATGAATGCTGCCGAGTACACCGTGGAAAAAGCTACTGAGAACGGGAAAAATTACTACGTCCTCGTAGGTAAAGACGGAAAATCGTACTACGATGCTGCAACTGGCTTGATGGCGAAAGGAAATACTGACATGGGCGATATGTCCATCAAAGAATATAAAACCACGCCGGATGGAATTAAGTATACTTCAAAAATGTCCATTAATGCGATGGGGCAGGCCATGGATATGGAAGTAACTGAATATATTTTGAACAGCGGAGTTTCCGCTGCAGACTTCAAATAAAAGTAAGTCTTACAAAGATGAATCCCGGTTGCATTGCTTCCGGGATTTTTTATACTGTTTACTCGGTGCCAGGCGTAATATATTTTGTCGCCAAATTGGTGTGAATCATTGAAGATTAAAGCAATTTGCTGAAACGGTGAGCTGTGTTTTGGTACAATTTCTGTAGAACAACCGAAAATCTTCATTATGAAAAAACTACTGTTTACAGGTATTATCGCCTCCGCTGCTGTAGCCAGCTGTTCCACAGTTTCTACAATTATGCAGAATACTTTTCCGTATACTTCCAACATCGTCGTAACCCAGGGTTCACCTGCTAACACGCAACTTTCTGCGGTCGGAGCCGGAACAAATATCAACCAGCTTGTCGGCGCAACAGCCAATGTCAGAGATATCCGCGTTTCCACAGCCACGTTATCAGTTTCAGGCGGCAGCCAGGGGATGGGTGTGTTCAAAGATGTGAAGATCTATCTGTCTTCAGGCGGTTCAGAGGTAATGGTTGCGTCGCGCAGCAATATCGCTGATAATATCGGTAATACGCTTTCTTTGGATGTGAATACCAATCAGGTTTTGGATAATGTAATGAAATCCGGAAATCAGGTGCAGCAACGTATTGTGTATACCCTGAAATCTTCTCCGGGTTCCGATATGAATCTGCGCTCCAGCATCAACTTCAGCAGTGTTCCTGTAACACAGTAAGAATACAGCAAAAAAGTTGCCTTTCAATTGTTTTGAAAGGCAATTTAATTTTTCGTTTGGCTGTTTAACACAAGCGTTACTGGTCCGTCGTTGATCAGTGCGATTTGCATATTCGCTCCGAAGATTCCTTTTTGAACGGTAAGTCCTGATTCACCGATTTTTTTCAGAAAATATTCATATAACGGAATGGCCTGTTCCGGTTTTGCAGATCTGGTGAAACCTGGTCTGTTGCCTTTTTTATAATCTGCTATTAGCGTGAACTGGCTCACACACAGGATCTCTCCCGTAATATCCGAAACGGAGAGGTTCATTTTGCCGGCTTCATCTGAGAATATCCGAAGATTCAGTATTTTATGCACAAGCCATTCCGCATCGTTTTCGCTATCGTTTTCATCAATTCCCACTAAAAGCAGCAGTCCTTTTCTAATTTTCCCTGTTGATTCGCCGGAAACTGTTACTTCGGCTTCCAAAACGCGCTGTACTGCAACAATCACTATTTAGTTTAGTTTGGATGAATTAATAGTACACTGAAAGAACATGTGAAGCCGGATCATACGTGTACGGGTAAGTTTTCGGAGGCACTGTTGCAACGTTTACAGGTTCGCCGGTCAGCAGAATCCATTCTGCGCCATCTTTCGGACAGACAATTTTAATATTTTCTGCAACATTCAGGGTGGTGCCGGCATCCGGACAAATGTGCGGCGCATTTCGGTCGTACACCTTAAAACCGCCGTTATTCCGTACGATGATCAGTCCTCTGTTTCCCGATCCCTGTTCATTCAGATAAATCCAGCCGCCGATGGTCTGAAGGTTTTGGTAGGCAGGAAGGTGCAGATTCAACACGACGTTAATCTGATTCTGCGGAAAGCAGCTCACAGTATCGCGTTCGGACCCGCAGGATAGAATTGCAGTAGCTGAACATATTGTCAGCGACAAACCGAGGAGTATGCCTGAAATTTTTTTCATATAGGAAAATTGCTATATTTGTACAACGAAATATCAATGATAAGATTGTCCGGGCTATTGGGGCCGGATAATTTTTTTTTTCTAATTCCAAAAATATAAAATTATGGCTACTTATGTTACACAGGACGGTCTGGACAAGATGAATACAGAACTGGAGCAGCTTGAAGCTGTTGAAAGGCCTAAAATTACGGCACAGATTGCAGAAGCTAGAGATAAAGGAGATCTGTCTGAAAATGCTGAATACGATGCTGCCAAAGAAGCGCAGGGTTTGCTGGAAATGAAAATTGCCAAACTGAAAGACGCTATTGCCACCTCTAAAGTAATCGACGGAAGCATGCTGGACACATCGAAAGTGGCGATCCTTACAACTGTACGTCTCTTCAATAAAACAACCAAGAAGGAACAGAATTTTACGCTGGTCCCGGATAATGAAAGCGATATTAAGCAGGGTAAAATATCTGTAAATACACCTATCGCCAAAGGTTTGCTGGGTAAAACAGTGGGAGATACCGCCGAAATCATTCTTCCGAATGGTAATAAACTCGATTTCGAAGTCCTGGAAATAACCTTATAACAGATCAGATGCCGTCAGTATTTACGAAAATCATCAATGGAGAAATCCCGGCGTATAAAATCGCAGAGGACGAACATCATCTGGCTTTTCTGGATGTAAATCCGCTGAAAAAAGGCCACACACTGGTTATTCCCAAAAAAGAAGTGGATCTGATATTTGATCTGGAATCGGAGGAATTCAAAAATCTTTGGTCTTTTGCACAGGGCGTAGCTAAGAATATTTCTTTTGCGATCCCTTGTGTTCGGGTTGGCATTGCGGTCATCGGTCTGGAAGTGCCGCATGCACATATTCATCTGGTTCCGCTTGATCATATCGGCGATCTCAATTTTTCGGCAGAACGTGTGGTTTTGGGGCCGGAAGAGTATAAAGAAATTCAGCAGTCAATTGTAAATGCACAGGCTGAATAAACACGATCAGTGAAAAATACTATGAATTCTAATCAATGTTCATTTTGCGGAAGGAAACGAAAGGAAGTGCAGATGCTGGTTTCCGGAAATGATGGTTTCATCTGCGAAAACTGTATAGAGCAGGCCCATTCCATCGTCCGCGATAATTTAAAAGAAGAAAATTTTTCTCCGGCAGAAAGTCTGGATGAACTGAAAAAACCCCGGGAAATAAAAAGTTTTCTCGATCAGTATGTAATCGGACAGGATCAGGCAAAAAAACAGTTGTCTATCGCTGTTTACAATCATTACAAAAGACTTCTTTATGCGAAAGAGGAGAACCGGGAAGTAGAGATTGAAAAATCCAACATCATCATGATTGGCGAAACAGGCACCGGTAAAACGCTGCTTGCGAAGACCATTGCACGTGAACTGAATGTGCCTTTTTGTATTGTGGATGCTACAATTCTTACTGAAGCAGGATACGTTGGTGAAGATGTCGAAAGTATTCTGTCCCGGCTGCTGATGGTGGCTGATTATGATGTTGACAAAGCAGAAAAAGGAATTGTTTTTATTGACGAGATCGATAAAATTGCCCGTAAATCAGACAATCCGAGTATTACGAGGGATGTTTCCGGCGAAGGCGTTCAGCAGGGATTACTAAAACTGCTCGAGGGAAGCATTGTAAATGTACCTCCTCAGGGTGGCAGAAAGCATCCGGACCAGAAATATATTCAGGTTAATACGCAGAATATCCTGTTTATTGCCGGTGGGGCATTCGACGGAATAAAAGAAATCATTGAACGCAGGCTGAATAAGCAGGCGATAGGATTCAGTGCAGAAAAACTCAGCGCCCATGAAGATGAGTCAGCGATTCTTTCTCATATCAATGCGATTGATCTGCGGAAATTCGGCCTAATTCCCGAACTGTTGGGAAGATTTCCGATTGTCACACATCTGGAACCACTGTCGCGCGAGACGATGGTAAGAATTATGAAAGAACCAAAAAATTCCATTGTAAACCAGTTTGTTGAGTTATTCAAAATGGATGGTATTGAGCTCGTTTTTTCGGATAAAGCAATAGAAAATATCGTTGATCAGACTGTAGAAAAAGGCCTTGGAGCGCGTGGTTTGCGTGGTACGACTGAAAAAATTCTGGAGGATTATATGTTCGATATCGGAAGCCAGTCCAAAATTAAACTGTAAAATAATACCGGCAATTTTATTGCACATTCATTAAAAAACATAAATTTGCTGCTGTATATTGCATCTAAAAACACAAAAACTTATACAATGAAAAAAAATCTCTTCGCAATCGGACTGCTTGCTGCCGCAATTAGTGCCAATGCACAGGTGCTTACTCACGTGGACAATACAGCGGTGCTGTAAGGCGCACTGATGTACAATGGTGGAGGTATGCAAACGAAAGGAACCGGAATGCTTGACGTTCACGGAAACGTGATGATTGAAGGTGCTGCCGGTGATGTTGTAAAAACATTAACCACTGGAGGAGCAGATAAAGCTGCTGCTGACGGTAATATTGTTTTACGTATGAACACACCTTCAACTCCTGCAACTTCGACTTATGGTCAACTGTATATTAATAATATTTCACAGGGTAATATTACAGCGTTTGTCAGCAAAGAATATCGTGATGAAAAACATGGTAACGGTAATTTCTATCAGCAAGTAGCGATACCTTTTTATGATAAACCGATATTTTCATTATCCACCGAACTGGATAAAACGTTTACGATAAACAGATGGTCTCAGAACGAAATCTTGAAATATAATGACGCGAAAGTCCGGTCTGACCATTATACAAATACAGCGGTTCGTACAACCGATGCAACCGGTTATTATATGTTAGGTTCTCACCAGAATAATCTGGATCCTAATGACCCTTCCGGGATGACAACTATTGCACCGACTCCAACCGGAGCTGTTTTTACCATTCACGGCAGACCCTTTGCAAGCGGTATTACCAGACAGTTGTTAGGTGCCGGAGCTGGAATTAACTTTGGAACGAACGGAACCCGCAGAAACTGGTATAAAGAGACTTATAATAGTTATCTGCAGGATAAATTTGAAAGTACCGCTAATGCCTGGGTTGGAACTTATGGAAGGAATATTTATCAGTTTGGTAACCCATTCTTAACCAACCTGGACTTGAAGTTTATTGCTTTCGATGAAAATGGTGCTTCAACTGGTGATGACGGAAATAATTTAACAGCGCTATGGGGTGTTATGTTAGACCATGGGCAGGTTATTACCCGACCTGACGGCTCAACGTATTCTACAAGCAGCGCGGTGATTACATACGATACGGATGTTTGAGCTGGTGGTAATCCCACTTATCTGCCGGTAGGAAATATTGATGTTCTAGTAAAGCCAATGCAGTCTTTTGTTATCAAAATGCGGGATAACTCCGGTCCAATTTTGAATTTTGATACTTTACGTAGGTTTGGTTCAGCGTCCAGAACAAATCCGGGAACAAATCCGTATTCAGTTTCATCTGAGCGCAGTTTTAATACTCCGAAAACTAAAACGATTAAACAGTTAGGTTTTATTGCGTATGATGCCAATGATAACGAATTGGGAAGAGGGTATTATGTAGTATCGCCAACTTTTACGACAGGTCATCACGCTGATGGTTCTAAATCCGTACAGGCTGCTAATGAGACAGGAAATGCGATCGGTACTTATGAAGAAGATCCGGTAAACGGAATGTTCGACACTAACTACCAGAATAAATATTGGCTGTATATCAACGAAGCGAACGAAAATAACTTCAGAGGTAAACCTGCACCGATGGTTGCATTTAATACCGACATTAAGAAAATTAAGTTTGAAATCAGAGAGAACACGGTACTGCTTCCAGTCGGTCAGCACCAGCTTTCTTCGCATATCGGTTTCTTTTATAAGCAAGGAAACGGCCAGTTAACTCCAATTAAGCAGGGAGATAAGATTCCGGTAAACATAACCTCACCAACCACCTTCCAGTTATATTACGGAGGTCCGGTACAGTCTGATTTCGGAATTTTTGCTAAAGAGGCTAATGCAGTAGCACCTAACAGAACAATGGTGGTGTTCAATCCTGAACTTGACAATTATGTGGTGCATTTTGATCCGGATTGGAAGAAGGCCGCAGTACAGGTTTTCGATATGAGTGGAAAACTGGTCTTATCTAGTCTCTCCTTAACAAAACCCACTATTTAATTTATTTTTAAA
>JAEWOM010000216.1 GCA_023399675.1 Bacteroidota bacterium | reverse complement strand
TTTGTTGTAATTTCCGGTGTTGCCGGCTTTTTTTGCTGCTTCAATTGCTTTTACAGCTTCTTCATCATCACCCATCAGTAAGAAAGTCAGGTTTTGATAGGCATTCGTCATTTTCGGATCGATTGCTACTGCTTTTTTGAATGCATTCTCAGCTTCAGACGCTGTGGCCGGATCATTGCTTTGCAGCACTCCCAAATTAAACCAGTTTACGGCATCATTCGGGTTTCTCTCGAGTTGATTCTTCAGGCTGGCAACAAATTCCGTGGTTTTTCCGGCTTTATAATAGGCATTGCCCTGAAGTTCAGCAAGTTTTGCATTTCCCGGAAATTTTTTAGCTGCCTGATCCAGAAAAGTAATGGCTTCATCTGTACGGTTTTCGGTAATCAGCAACGCAGCTTTTGTTTCATACAGCTGCTGTTCGATATTTGGCGATGTGGAAGTTTTGAAATCGGAATAATCCTGATTCATTTTCATTGCTTCCCAGGTTACCTTGTCGAAAGTCTCCACTTTTCTAGTTTTCTTATTATTTGCCGTATACGTAGTTTCTACTCCGTTGTATCCGGAACTGATCAGCTGGTTGAAAACATCCAGCGCTTTATCTCCCTTATTCGCTGAAGCATAGCTTAGCCCGGCATTATAGAGGGTCTGTCCGTCGAACTGACCTCCTGCTTTCTGCAGATTGTATACTTCCAGAAATTTATTGCCGGCTTCCTCAAAACGCTTATTATTATAGGCATCTAGTGCAGCACTGTTTGATGCATTAATGATCGGATTAACTACGGCGACCATTTTTGCTGTGGTTGTAGGCGTATAAGCCTGCTCCTTTAAACCTGCAATCCCTGAAGCATCTGCCTCCGCTTTTCCGACATAATACACGCGGTTTTTGTTGGCATCTCTTCCCGAATAAATTTTCGATTTACCCATTTCTCCGACTTTCGCCAGATATTCAGCGCCTTCCAGGTTCTGTCCAGATCGCATCAGCATAACGCCTTTTGCGAAATAGTACTGCTCCAGAACTTCCGGTTCCAGCATTGTTGTTTTTCCATTCATTGCCACTTCTGCAGCAGCGATCTGCGTTTTTGCAGTTGCCATATCATTGGCTTCCACAGCTTTATAAGCGTTTGCAATTTCCTTCTTCTGCGCAGTTGCGAAAACGGCAGCAGCGAGGGCAGCACTTACAAAATACTTTTTCATTGAACTAAAATTTATTGTTGATTTGGTTTATTCTTCCTCTTTATCATCTTCATCGGCTTCATCTTCAATTTTTCGGTTTTCTTTTTCCTCCTGTTTTTCTATTTTCTTTAAATCGGCTTCATCCGCCATATTACTGATTGCGTTGTCTCCGGACTGCGGTGCATCTTTAAACTCCACAACATCTGAAGCTACAGCTGCCGGCATTTCATCACCTTCTACTATGTCTTCCTCTTCCACCTCTTTGTCCATTTCAACCTTGGCAATTGCGGCAATTTCATCGTTGTTTTTCAGGTTAATCAGCTTCACACCCTGCGTGTTTCTACCCATTACGCGAAGTTCTTCAACACCCATTCTGATAGCGACACCTGATTTATTGATGATCATTAATCCATCTCCATCGGTAACACTCTGAATAGCAACCAAATCACCCGTTTTTTCGGTAATATTGAGGGTGATAACCCCTTTACCTCCACGGTTGGTTTCACGGTAATCGAGCACAGCAGATCTCTTACCGTAACCTTTTTCGGAAACCACCAGTACCGATTCGTTTTCTAAATCATTAACCACAATCATTCCAATTACCTCATCCCGGTTTTCTAAAGTAATCCCGCGGACACCAATAGAACCTCTACCTACCGCTCTGGCTTTTTCTTCCGGGAAGCGAATACATTTTCCTTTCTTGGTAGCAATCATGATCTGCGAGTCGCCGTTCGTCAGTCTTGCACCGAGCAGCTGATCGTCTTCCCGAATTTCAATTGCGTTAATACCGTTCGTTCTCGGTCTTGAATATGCTTCAAGAGAAGTCTTTTTCACCGTACCATTTTTCGTAATCATGACCACAAACATCTGATTGATGTACTCTTCATCTTTCAGATTGTTGGTACGTATGTAGGCTTTTACTTTATCATCAGCCTCAATATTAATCAGATTCTGAATTGCGCGGCCTTTGGCAGTCCGCGACCCTTCCGGAATTTCGAAAACCCGCAGCCAGTAACATTTTCCTTTCTCGGTGAAGAATAACATGTACTGGTGATTGGTGGCTGACACAATATACTCCAGAAAATCTTCATCTCTTGTCGTTGCGGCTTTATTGCCGACACCTCCCCTGCTTTGCACACGGTACTCTGAAAGGGAAGTACGCTTGATATATCCGGCATGCGAAATGGTAACCACCACATTTTCGTTCGGAATAAAATCTTCAATCGACATATCGCCTCCGCTGTAATCGATTTCAGTTCGTCTTTCGTCACCGTATTTTTCCTTAACTTCCTGAAGTTCATCTTTGATGATCTGGTATCTGCGAACTTCGTTGGACAGAATATCCTCGAGATCTTTAATCAAATTCATGATTTCCTCATACTCAGCACGGATTTTGTCGAGTTCCATACCGGTAAGCCTTGCCAAACGAAGATCAAGAATTGCCTGCGCCTGAATGTCGGACAGTTCAAATTCTGCGATCAACCCTTCTTTCGCTTCCTGTGGAGTGGCGCTGTGACGAATAATTCTGATGGCGGTATCCAGCGAGTCCTGCGTAGCGATGACCTTCATGAATCCTTCGAGGATATGGGCTCTTTCTTTCGCTTTCTTGAGTTCAAATTCCGTTCTGCGAACCACTACGACATGCCTGTGCTCTACGAAATGGTGAATCAGATCCTTCAGGTTCAGCTGTTCGGGTCTTCCGCCAACCAGTGCAATATTGTTAACGCTGAATGAAGTCTGAAGAGCGGTATATTTATACAGCAGGTTCAGTACCACATTCGGGATGGCATCATTCTTCAGTTCGTAAACGATCCGTAAACCTCTTCTGTCTGATTCATCACGGATTTCATAGATTCCTGGAATCTTTTCCTCCTTCACCAGTTCAGAAGTTCTGGCAATCATTTCTGCTTTGTTAACCTGATACGGAACTTCGGTAACGATGATCGCGTTTCTGTTGTGAACTTCTTCAAAATTCACTTTAGCACGCAGCACGATTCTTCCGCGTCCGGTGTGAAAAGCATCACGAACACCGTCATAACCGTAAATGATACCTCCGGTAGGAAAATCCGGAGCGATAATATGCTTCATCAGATCATCGATACTGATTTCGCGGTCATCGATATATGCTGAAATGGCATCTACTGCTTCAGACAGATTATGCGGCGCCATATTGGTTGCCATACCAACGGCAATCCCGGATGCCCCGTTTACTAAAAGATTCGGAATTTTTGTCGGTAAAACGGTTGGTTCCGTTAAACTGTCGTCAAAGTTATTTTGGAAGTCGACCGTTTCTTTGTCCAGATCAGCCAGCACTTCATCAGAAATTTTCTTCAGTCTTGCCTCGGTATAACGCATTGCTGCAGGCGGATCACCGTCCATAGAACCGAAGTTACCCTGACCGTCGACCTGCGGATAACGCAAACTCCACGGTTGTGCCATACGAACCATGGCATCATAAACGGAAGTATCACCGTGCGGATGGTATTTACCCAAAACATCACCGACAATTCTCGCAGATTTTAAGTGTTTCCTGTTAGAGAACACGCCCAGACCGTACATCCCGTATAAAACCCGGCGGTGAACCGGCTTCAAACCGTCGCGCACATCCGGCAATGCCCTGGAAACAATTACCGACATAGAATAGTCGATATAAGACGATATCATCTCGTCCACAATGTTTATTGGTATCAACCTTTCTCCTTCTGTATTCATAATATATTATTAGTTGATTTTCAAAGCGTTACACGCCCATAATTTCACTGTAATTTAAAATTTAAATAACGGACGAATTTACGAAAAAAATGCCGATTTTTGCGGCTTAACTTATCCACAAACACTCAAAAATAAAAGAAAAATGACCAGTGTTTTAAGCCTGACGTTTCACTGCCAGGCACACCGCCTGAATGAATGGGAAAAATATGTAGATGAAAAACTCACACTGCTTGCCGATAACCTGATGGATGCCGATCAGTACTATCTTTCCGAGGTACATTCAGACATGATCAATGAAGGAAAAAATTACAATCTGCTGCTGATGTTTGCCAATGAAGACCTGCGAGCTGACTTCCTGGAAAGCGAACTGAAAAACATCGAGGAAAGAATTGCAGCCGAATTCGGCCAGGACATCATGATATTTCAGACATCTTTGAACCCGATAAAAATCAGGCAATAAAAAAATGCGGAAAAAAATCCGCATTCTGCTTAATCATCGTCTCTGTCCTTCCATTTTTTTCCTTTCTTGGAATTCCAGTTTTTGTTGTACTTATTGTTGTTCTTGTAAGCTTTGTTATGTCCACGGTTATAATCTTTAGCAGATCCACCATAGATTTTTTTCGCCTGTCCCGGCGGTAGATTTCTGGCATTGCCGTAGTAGCCGCCATCTCTTCTGATGATCTGTCCGTTTCGGTAAACATTTCCATTACGGTCGCGGTATACTTCGCCCTGTCTGTAAATTTTTCCGTCAGGTGCTCGATACACGCCATTGTTGCTCGGATAGTTTCTCGGATAATTGGTATTTCCGTACGGATCCTGAACGGCGCAAGAAGTTAACATCAATGCAACTCCTGCGGACATTAAAACTTTAGGTATTAATTTCATCTGATTATAAATTTATGATTCGAAAATGAAATATTCAACGATAATGCCAAAACAAGAAATAGTATAGCATTTTAACCATATTTTATGTAAAGTATTTGCCTAAAGCCTTTGAAATTAATATTTTTGACAAAATCGTATTTATGAAGCAAAAAGTGATTATCGCTGCAGCAACTTCTCTGCTGTTAACATCGTGCACAACCCAAAATTCCACCATGAATAACCGCTTACAATATCCGGAAACGAAGAAAATAAACCATACCGACGAATATTTCGGCACCAAAATCGAGGATCCTTACCGTTGGCTGGAGGACGACCGTGCTGCGGACACAAAGGACTGGGTGCAGCGTGAGGTAGCATTTACCAATAATTACCTGGCTCAAATCCCTTTTCGCGAAGAATTGAGGAATCAGCTAAGAAATATCTGGAACTATGAAAAAATCGGCGCACCATTTAAGGAAGGAAATTATACCTATTACTATAAAAATGACGGTTTGCAGGCTCAGTCCGTGTTATACCGAACCGATAAAAACGGAAAAACAGAAGTATTTTTAGATCCCAATAAATTCTCTGAAAAAGGAACCACTTCCCTCTCCGACATATCCTTTAACAAAAAAGGAAATCTGCTCGCTTACGCTATATCTGAAGGAGGATCCGACTGGAATAAAATTATCATAATGGATGCCGAAACCAGGAAAATTCTGGATGAACCGATTGTCTCGAAATTCAGCGGTATTTCCTGGCAGGGCGATGAAGGCTTTTACTATTCCAAATACGATCAGCCCAAAGAAGGAAGCCAGCTATCCGGCATGACCGATACACATAAGGTGTATTTTCATAAACTCGGAACGAAAACAGCCGACGACAGGCTGATTATCGGCGGTCCGGATTTCAAGCGGCGTTACATGTACGCAGGAATCACTGAGGACCAAAGATTTTTGGTTTTGAGTGCAGCGAATGCCACGAACGGTAACGAACTGTACATTAAAGACAGTAAAAAGAAGAGCGACTGGATCCCGATTCAAAAAGGATATGACTACAACCTTGAGGTCGTGGACAGCAAAGGGGATTTTATTTACGCGCTGACCGACAAAAACGCTCCGAATATGCGCCTCGTAAAATTTAATATCAACAGACCGGATGTTTGGACGGACGTTATCCCTGAAACAGAAAATGTACTGTCTGTTTCCACAGGCGGCGGATACCTGTTCGCGAAGTATATGAAAAATGCGCTTTCCTATGTAAAGCAACTGGATTACGACGGGAAACTGATCCGTATTATAGAATTGCCCGGAAACGGAACAGCCGGTGGATTTGGTGGAAAAAAGGAGGAGAAGGACCTGTATTATTCTTTTTCCAATTACATTACACCGGCTACAACCTACAAATACAATGTAGAAACAGGAAAATCTGAAATTTATCAGAAACCGAAAGTAAAATTTGATCCTTCGAATTATGTTTCAGAGCAGGTATTCTATACCTCTTCGGACGGAACCAGGATTCCGATGATGATCTCTTATAAAAAAGGCTTGAAGAAAGACGGTAAAAATCCGACAATCCTGTATTCTTACGGTGGATTCAATATTTCATTGCAGCCTGGATTTTCTGTTGTGAATGCCATCTGGATGGAAAATGGAGGGATTTATGCCGTTCCAAATATCCGGGGCGGTGGCGAATACGGCAAAAAATGGCATGATGCCGGCACCAAAATGCAGAAGAAAAATGTATTCAATGATTTTATTGCAGCCGGTGAATATCTGCAGAAAAACGGTTACACCTCACCGCAATATATGGCGATGTCCGGACGCTCCAACGGTGGACTTCTGGTTGGCGCTGTAATGACCATGAAACCACAGCTAGCGAACGTAGCATTTCCCGGTGTTGGTGTGCTGGACATGCTCCGATATAACAAATTTACAGCCGGAGCCGGCTGGGCTTATGATTACGGTACCGCTGAAGATAACCGGGAAATGTTCGAATATTTAAAATCCTATTCGCCAGTGCACAATGTGAAATCCGGCACCTGTTATCCTTCCACTATGATCATCACGAGCGACCATGACGACCGTGTTGTTCCGGCTCACTCCTTTAAATTCGGAGCAGAACTGCAGGAAAAACAAAGCTGTGCTGATCCTATTTTGGTACGAATCGAGGTGGATGCAGGGCACGGAGCCGGCAGAAGCACCGAACAGGTCATTGCTGAAAACACCGATTTACTGAGTTTCGCCCTGTATGAAATGGGAATAAGAAGTTTGAAAAAATAATTTTAAATGATCACATAAAAAAGGCTCTGTCCGATAGTGGACAGAGCTTTTTTATGTTTTTGAATGACGTTTTTAATTTTTTCCGAGCTTTGTTTTTACCTCCGATAAATCCTCCTTGATATCGAGCATGAGCTCTTTTAAATTGGACAAATCCGGCGACTGCCCCTCGATTTCCTTCGTGTTGATGCTGCACGCAAATTCCCAGATCTCCAGCACCTCTTCCCATGGAATTTCGTACGGCTCATAAAATGTATTATCGGAACTCACCAGCGTACCTTTCCTGTTTTGTTTTGCATAACGCTTGTACACAATACCGTCTGTGGTAATAAAAATATAGGTTTTATTGGTTTTTAAATGTTCTTTGCTTTCCACATATTTGCCGACAATCAGGGTACCGTCATTATAAGGCGGCATGGAATCTCCTTCGGCCGGAAACGCGCGGTATTTACCATTGCGCAGAAAAGGCAGTGAAATCGTTTGTAGACCTTCAATATACTCGGGATCCATATAGCCGCGGACATATCCCATCGATGCGCGGTGCGGAATAATCTCAATTTTATTATCTCCTTTGCCGTCCACCATAATCGGCAGCACAATTCTGTTATCGGGCAGCGAAATGACACGGTCAATTGGATATTTGCGAATATCAACCGTTACAAGTAAATCGATACTTACCCGAAAATATTTGGAGATGCGGACGAGGATATCAATCGGCGGCTCATTCACACCATCTTCATACTTACCGTATCTGCCGCGTGTAATAATCAGTTTCTCCGCAACAGACTGTTGAGATTCGTTTTTCTTATACCGTAAAAACCGAATATTATCTGAAAAAATGGACATTGCTATAATTTATCCTACAAATATAATAATTTGAGTGATAAAAAATAGCAACAGTTTATAATTAATTAAGGATAAGGCGCAATCTCCACTTCCAGCCCTTCAATTTCCGGAGTGATGTGAATTTGGCAACCAAGCCGTGAATTATCCTGAACATGAAACGCTTCACCCAGCATAGCATCTTCCTCATCTCCCATTTCCT
>JAEWOM010000177.1 GCA_023399675.1 Bacteroidota bacterium | reverse complement strand
GTTCGTCGGTGATAAAAATATGGAATGACGGACGAATCAAAGTCTTGCGCGAATAAAGACGCCTTTATGAAAATAAATCTTCTTCAAAACAAACACTTCCAACTTTTTAAGACAATTTCTGAAGTGGCTGCGCATAATAACCAGACCGTTTACGTCGTAGGCGGTTATGTGCGTGATTTGTTGATGGGCAGGACAGATTTAACCGATATTGATTTTGTAACAGAACGAAGTGGTATAGAGCTCGCTAAAGCCGTCGCACACGAGATCAAGCCTGAACTTACAGTTTCGTTTTTTAAGAATTATGGCACTGCGATGTTTAAATTTCAGGGTCTCGATCTGGAATTTGTAGGTGCCCGAAAGGAGAGTTATTCTGAGAATTCACGCAAGCCCGAGGTGGAAAGCGGTTTACTTTCAGACGATTTGCAGCGCCGTGATTTTACGGTAAATGCGATGGCGATTTCGTTGAATACTGATGATTTCGGAGCGCTGATCGATCCGTTCAACGGAAGACAGGATCTTCAGGATAAAATTCTTCGTACCCCCCTGGAACCGCATAAAACCTACAGTGATGATCCGCTCAGAATGATGCGCGCAATCCGTTTCGCAACCACACTGAATTTTGAAATCGAAGAAAACTCGCTGGAAGCAATCCGTAACGAAGCCGGCCGCATCGCCATTGTTTCCATGGAGCGGATCATGGTCGAGTTTAACAAAATAATGCTGTCCGCGAAACCTTCGGTCGGTCTGAAACTGCTCGAAGAAACCGGCTTGATGAAGTTAATTCTGCCGGAACTTGTACACCTGAAAGGAATTGAGAATATTGATGGCCAAACCCATAAAGACAATTTCTACCATACGCTGGAGGTACTCGATAATATTTCCGGTCGTACCGATAATCTCTGGCTGCGTTGGTCTGCATTGCTGCATGATATCGGTAAAGCTTCAACTAAAAAATTCGTTGAAGGTACCGGCTGGACTTTTCATGGTCATGAGTTTATTGGCTCTAAAATGCTGAAGTCAATTTTCAGAAGACTGAAGCTGCCGTTGGGCAGTGAACTACAGTTCGTGCAGAAAATGGTTCGAATGCACGCAAGACCTATTGCGCTGATTGACGACGGCGTTTCTGATTCAGCTTTGAGGCGCCTGCTTTTCGATGCAGGGGATGACCTCGAAGAGCTGATGATTTTATGTCAGTCGGATGTTACCACTAAAAATACAGCGAAGCAGCGCCGATACCGACAGAATTTCGAATATGTTGCTGCGAAAATTAAAGAAGTGGAAGAGAAAGACAAAGTCAGGAATTTTCAGCCACCGGTTACCGGTGAAAAAATTATGGAAGTTTTTGGTATTTCTCCCGGAAAAGAAATCGGTATACTGAAGGAACAGGTGAAGGAAGCGATATTAGATGGTGAAATCCGAAATGACGCTGACGAAGCACTGAATTATGTTATTCAACAGGCAGAAAAATTAGGCCTGAAACCGATAGCTAAGTAATTTTTACACGGTAGATATCCGTCCTGTTGCGTTTGATATTCGGAACATAAAACCCGCCTTCCTCTGCAATCAGTTCCTGCAGGTTGAATTCTTTACAGTCTTTTGGTAATCCGGTGAAAATCAGAGTAAACCAGAAATCTTTGAACGGGGGAACTTCCGTCCAGAATGGCGACATCGATATATTATCCGCATGTACCAGTTTGCTCATGTGGCCGAGTCGCTCGTCGATCAGATACGTGGAAGGCCAAATCCTGATCAGGCTGCCCAACGCATAACTGCAGGGAAAACAGCAGTGAACAATAACCTGCTTTTCAGTTTCAGTCAGTGTCTGTAGCTGCTCTAAAATTTCCGGTGCAATAACAGGTTTGATGATCGTATCTCCCATGACGTGCAGTTTTTACTCGTATTTCAACTGTAGCTTTTCTTTGCTGAATGCTCTTACTTCTTCAAGCAATTCCGGATTCTCATTCAGTTTTTTACCGTAAGAGGGGATCAGCTGCTGAAGTTTCGGCAGCCATTCTGCATCCATTTTTTCGGGAAAAAATTTCTGAAGCACCGTAATCATTGCTGACACAGATGTGGATGCGCCCGGTGAAGCACCGAGCAGACAGGCGATATTTCCTCTTTCGTTAGCGACCACTTCTGTTCCGAATTCAACTTTACCGCCCTGATCTTCATCTTTTTTAATGATTTGAACGCGCTGACCGGCAACTTTCATTTCCCAGTCGTCAGGATTGGCATTTGTTACGAGCGTTCTCAAATGAGCGATGCGCTGCACTTTCGTCATTGCCACCTGCTGTATCAGATAAGAGGTCAGCGGTATGTTGTGCCACCATGCACCAAACAGGGAGCGGATATTGCTGAAATTAATGCTTTCCGGCAGATCGAGGTAGGAGCCTTCTTTCAGAAATTTGGTAGAAAAACCGGCGAACGGTCCGAAAAGCAGTGCTTTTTTACCATCAATGATCCGCAGATCCAAATGCGGCACACTCATCGGCGGTGCATCAACTGCTGCCTGCGTGTACACTTTTGCTTCGTGCTGTGCGATGAGGTCGGGGTTATGTGAAACCAGCCACTCTCCGGAAACAGGAAATCCCCCATAACCTTCGCCTTCTTCAATATCTGAGCTGTCCAGAAGCGGCAATGCATAACCTCCGGCTCCGATAAAAACATAATCGGCAGTTACTTCCAGCTTATGATTATGCAAGCGGTCTGAAATGTACATTTTCCAGTTTCCTTCGTCACGGGGATCTATGTCTTTCACATCGTGATAGAGATAAATTTCCACCGTGGTTTTTTCCAGCAGATAATGCTCCATTTTGCGGGTGAGTTCGCCAAAATTGACATCGGTGCCCAGGTCCATTTTTGTTGCAGCGAATATTTCATCTTCACTTCTGCCTGCCATGATTAGCGGAATCCATTCTTTGAGCTGTTCAAAGGATGAACTGAACTCCATGCCTTTGAAAAGGGCTGATTCAGATAGTTTTTCGAATCTTTTCTTTAGAAATTCAACATCTTTCTGGCCAAAAACCAGGCTCATGTGCGGGCAACTGTTGATGAAATCTGCCGGATTGGTAATATAATTTTTGGCAATCAGCGAAGACCAGAACTGCTTCGAAATTTCGAACCGTTCAGCGATAGTTTCGGCTTTCGTAATGCTGATGCTGCCGTCCGCATTCTGTGGTGTATAGTTCAACTCGCAAAATGCAGAATGTCCGGTTCCGGCGTTGTTCCAGGCGGCAGAACTTTCCTTAGCGAAATTTCCGAGCCGCTCGAAAATAACGATATTAAGTGAGGGGTCGCATTCGTATAACAGAACGGCCAGAGTGGTGCTCATGATTCCTCCGCCAATGAGTGCGATATCGTAATGGGATTTGGGTGATTTGTGAATCAGTTCAAACATGAGCTGAAGTGCATTTTTTACTAATTAATTTTTGCCGTGAGTTTCTGAAACTGTTTCTCAGCATTTTTACCTTCATAGAGAATTCCGTAAATGGTATCGATTATCGGTGTTTTCAGCTTTTTTTCTTTTGCAGTGGAATAGATGGAATCAGCGGCGTAATATCCTTCGGCAATCATATTCATCGACTGGATTGCCGATTTTACCGTGTATCCTTTGCCAATCAGATTTCCCAGATTTCGGTTCCTTGAAAACAGCGAGTAGGCGGTTACGAGTAAATCTCCCAAATAGGCACTTTCATTTACATCTCGCGGTGCTTCATAGATGGCCTCCAGAAAAAGTTCCATCTCGCGTACAGCGTTGCTGACGAAAATTGCTGTGAAGTTGTCGCCGTATCCAAGCCCGCTTGCGATACCTGCACCGATGGCATAAATATTTTTAAGAATAGCACTGTACTCATTTCCCAGGATATCCTTGCTGGGATTTACACGGATGAATGACGACGAGAACAGCTGATCGAGTCGTAAAGAAACATCATCTTCTACCGTAGCAATCGTTAAATAGGAAAGCCTTTCCATCCCTACTTCTTCAGCGTGACACGGTCCTGCGATCACAGCCTGGTTCCTGAATCCGATGCCGAATTCGTCACGCAGATAGTGCGCAACAATGTCATTCACTTTTGGTACAATCCCTTTGATGGCAGAAACGAATATCTTGTCACGGTAATCCACATTCATCTGTTCCATCACATCGGAAAGATAAATAGAAGGTGTAGCAAGTACGATAATGTCACATTCGGAAACCAGTTCATTAATATCCGTGCAGATTTTCAGTTTCCGCAGGTTAAAACTGACCGATGTAAGATAAGTCGGGTTATGCCCGCGCATTTCTAAGGCACCTTTCACGAATTCATTTCGGACACACCAGTGAACACTTTTGCAGTTTTCTGTGAGCATCTTTACGATAGCCGTTGCAAAACTTCCGCTTCCCAATACTCCAACTTTGCAGTTTGTGATGGTTTTGGGCTCAGTTTTTTTGATTTTCTCGGAACTCTTGGTCGATTTTTTTGCCATGAATCGCAATTTGGAGGAAATACAAATATAGTAAAATCAAATGCTGAACGGGCTACGTACAACGAACAAAACATGGTGGTTTTTTGTTTTTTATTTTATAAAGTTTTGTTAAAAAAACGGCATGCCGTATAATTTTTAGATAATTTTGCCGTCCTAATTTTAAGATTATTACTCACGGATGAAAGAACTTTTCAGAAATAATAAATTAAAAATATTAGGAGCCGCTGCTGCTGCGGTGATGATTTTGCAGTCCGTTGCCATTGCTGTTTTATGGAGCAACCGCGACGACCGCTCATACGAAGTAAACCTCGTTAAGATCAATTCAGAAAAAGACAGCGTTAATTATGCGAAAATGCGCCATGACCTGCAGCAGGTTGATGAGGCGGTAAATAATCTCAGCGGTTTTCTTACACAGAAAGGTATTGCGAATGCCAGAATAGAGATGCTGGATATGGACAGTCTGGCCAGTGCGGTGTATCTCGCAAAACAGTCCAACCGTTACAGCCAGTATCTGGTAGATCTGGAGAAAATGTTGCAGCAGGTTCCGTTGGGTATGCCTTCGGAAGGGTATGTGTCATCCAATTTCGGTAAAAGAAAAAATCCGATTCCTTTCCGTACAGTGCTGGCTTCTGTAAAAAGTGAAGCAAAACCGGCTGCGAAAGCTGCGAAGCCGGCAGCAGCACCGGCAGCAGCAGTAAGTACGGCTCCGGCAAAAAGAAAAGTAATTTCCGCACATGTGGTTGAAGAAAAGGACAGTGCCGGAAACATCAAAAGAGTCGTGGTACCTGTTTACGCACCGGAAGAGAAAACTGCAGCAGCTCCTGCTGTTGCCGCAGCGCCTAAAAGTTCGGGAGTTAGCGTATCAAATGCTTCACCGATTGCCAAAAATACCCAGAAAGCAGTGCCCGTGAAAGAAGTGAATAACCCGCCGGCTGAAGCAGATCAGATTCAGTTTCATAAAGGAATAGACATTGCTGTTCCTTATGGATCGGATGTGATGTGTACAGCACAGGGAACGGTGATTTTCGCCGGTGTAAAAGGCGGTTACGGAAACTGTGTAATTATTTCTCACGGAAACGGACTTGCAACGCTTTATGCGCATCTCAGCGATATTCTGGTTCGTACAAATGAGAAAGTGAAAGTGGGGCAGGTTATTGCAAAATCCGGGAACAGCGGGCGTTCTACAGGGCCACATTTACATTATGAAGTTCATAAAAACAATACACCGGTAAATCCGAAACTTTTTCTGAATTTCTAAAGATTCATACCTTTTTAATCATCATAAGTCCTGCAAAGCGCGGGACTTTACTTTTTCCTCATAACGAGTTCTGTTTTGAAAATCAGTTCGTCAGTTTTTCCTTTGATCTCAAATTTCTTGTGAAGCAGATTCTGGGCTAATTTTCGCATGAACTGGTCTTTATCCACCAGTTTCCAGTAGACATCATCGTGTATTTTTTTCGGCTTACGGATTTTGTAAAAATGTGTTTCCCATCGGTCGGCATCATGGTAAAATTCAATAATACCGCAATGCTCCGGAATATCTGCATGATCAATCATGCCCATCGGTAACAGAAAACTGAACGAATTGCACACGTAATCACCGCAGTAGATTTTGTCGTGCTTCAGGAATTTTTCTCCCGTATTCGGATTGATAAACGATTTTTTAAAATCATTTTTGAAATCTGATTTGGAGAGTTTGATTTCGATTTCATGGCTGAAACCTTCACGGTCTACAATGAGCAGATCTGCTTCCCAATCGGCATGAAAATAATTTGTGAGCAGCAGTTCTTCACTGAAATCGTGAAAAGTATGGAGGTAATTAAAAACCAGTTCTTCAATTTTCAGCATCTGTATGGTAATGCAATTACACGGCAATTTTACAGAATTTTCTTCTGTTCTTCAAGCAGATTCAGCGATAAAATGTTGCGAAATAATTTAAGAGACCAGCAGACTGCAACCCCGGAGATCTGAATGATCGATTCTTCCTGAAATCTGAAATGCAGGATGCATCGAGGTTTTTCCGGACGGCTTATCAACGATTCTCCCCAGGTCCTGTGTCGCGATAAAGCTACATGAATGACGGTTTGCGAGATCGATGATGTTCACGGCTCCGGTTCTGCCTTGCTGTAAATAAGAGAAAGGATCTTCGGTGCTTCTGATCAGAATTTTCATCCAGTTTGGAGATTGATATAGCTGATTTTCAAGAGAATAAGCCTGCGATAATAATTCGGTCATCGAATATTCAGAAAAGATTCTCTCCGTTCGGAAGCCGTTCTGCAAAATATCCATCAGCTGATCTTTTGTCATTTCTTCTTTTCTGCCTTTCATGCCGCCAGTTTCAAGCACGGTCAGATTCGGAAACAATGGCATTTTTCTTCCGGAAAGTGCGATGAAATCAAGAAAATCAAGTAAGGCAAAAGATACCCCGAAAAGAATTACTTTTTTGTCCGTCAGGTTTTGCATCAGGTCGAAAAGTTCTGCATGATTGTACAGAAAATATCCGTTTTCCGGTTTACCCGATCTGTTCATCAGGTAATCGACCATATAACTCAGGGACGAATGTTTATTTTCGGAATAATTGGGCAACAGTCCGAGGAAAATGTACTCTTCCGAAGGCCCGATAAATTGCGTAAAACTCGCATCAATACTTCGTTCATAAAGCTGATGGTCGGCAATATAATGTTTGGAGCGCTGAACCATATCAGTGGTTCCCGAACTTTGAAAAAAGTCCTTTACCTCGAAGTTTCTGTCAGAAACCTGATGCTTCTTAAACATTTCAATCGGTAAAAAAGGAATGTTATCAATCGAGTTTACTGATTGCGGATTTATTCCGAGAAACTGAACAAATTTTTGATACACAACGACGTTCTCCACCTGGTACTGAAATGTTTCAAGACAGGCAGCCTCAAATTCTTCTTCAGATTTTATCTTAAAAATATCCATGCCCGAAAACTCCTGGTTATTCTTCAAAGGTTTTGAGTTCAAATTCGGTTTGAAAGACTCCGTAGGTGTAATAATGAATCCAGTCGCCCAAATTAATATGTTTCGAACCGTTTTCAAGTGGAAATACCATCGGAAGATGCCTGTGCCCGTAAATAAAGTAATCGAAATGTTCTGTTTTGAGTTTTTCTTTCGAATATTGAATCAGGAATTCGCGGTCTTCTCCCAGAAATTCTTTGTCTTCTTCGCCCGAAATCATTTTGTTTTTCGTGGAAAGATACACTGCAATTTTCATTGCCAAATCGGGGTGAAACCAGCGGAAAGCCCATTGTGCAAGAGGATTTGTAA
>JAEWOM010000153.1 GCA_023399675.1 Bacteroidota bacterium | reverse complement strand
CGGAATAGCCAACCTCGACCTGATTTTAGGTCAAACCTCCATGTGGCATGTGGTGCAGGCAGGATTTTCGCATTTTACAGATCCTTACATGAGACTGAACAGCGTAGTTTTACTGATTTACCTCCTGTTTGTTTTCGAGCGAAAATCGTGGATACATCTGTTTTTTGCTCCTTTTCTGCTGTTTTTCGTTCAGTCGCCAAGCGTCGATCTGCCGGTAATAGCCATTTCACTGATGGTTCTTGATGAAATTTGCAGAGAAAAGCCAAACTTCAGTATGCTGCCCTGGCTTTCCGTCTTCGTATTTGCACTGAAACCGACAGTAATCTGGGTACCGATTCTGGTATTTCTCTACGGATTAATTTACCGAAAAAAGTGGAAATTATGGATTCCGGCAGCGGTAATTCTGGTGGTTTTTATCGTCAAAAATTTGTGGACTTTCGGTTTTCCTGTTTTCCCGTTAAACTTTCCCGACCTTGGTCTGCACTGGCAGGGCAATCAGCAAATTTTGCAAACATCTTCAGAACTCGCTGTCGAAAAAACGTTTGATGAGCAGTTTCCGGCTGCAGAAATTCAGAATTTCTCAGCTGCAGAGTGGATTACGAACTGGCTGCAAATCCCCGGTATAAAAGGGGTCATCAACATGCTGTTTCTCATCACAATTGTCGCAGCAATTAGTTTTGCCGTGGTAAAAAAGAAGTAAATCATCACGATTGCTGTGATCGCGATTTTAATTAAATCAATACTGATTCTATGGTTTTCCGCGCAGTACCGTTTTTTCATGGATGTGTTTTTTGCTGTTGCTTTCCTGATCTTCCATAAAAAAGTACCGCAGAAAATCGGCGGCATATTCTACATCGCAGCGGTATCAATTCTGATCATTTTTTTTACAACACCGGGATTATTTTCGAAACTGACACCCAGTTTCAGAGTGGGCCAGTTCATTGGTAATTTTAAAAAGCAGCAGTTTCTCGAGCCCCAGGAATACCGGTATGACCAGTATGCCAATTACACCATTGGTACGCTGAATTTTAATGTGGTGCAGGATTATCCTTTCAGCTTTTCTACACCGCTTCCGGCAATTTCACCTTCTTTCCTGTTGGAATATTATGAAGCAGGAATCTTTCCGCAGCCATACAGTGCCGATATCAGGGAGGGTTTTTACTGGCGTACAATAAGTGAATCTGAAAAAAAACAACTCGCTGAAATCATCCGCGAGCTGAAAATTGGTACCGATTAACCGCCTGCGATTGATTATCTTTGCATTTATGTTTGCACTCGGAAATTTTCTTACACTCACGACCTTTGGTGAGAGCCACGGCGAGGCCTATGGCGGAATTATTTCCAATTTTCCGGCAGGAATCAAAGTAGATTTCGATGCCGTTCAGCATGAAATGAACAGAAGGAAACCGGGACAGAGCGCAATCGTTACACAACGTAAGGAATCTGACGCCGTTCAGTTTCTTTCGGGAATATTTGAAGGAATTTCTACCGGAACCCCTATTGGTTTTTTAATCAGGAACGATAATCAAAAATCGCAGGATTACGACCATTTAAAAGAGGTTTACCGCCCGAGTCACGCTGATTTTACGTATCAAACCAAATTTGGCACCCGCGACTATCGTGGTGGCGGAAAATCTTCAGCACGCGAAACGGCGAACTGGGTAGCTGCAGGAGCCTTAGCCAGACAACTTTTAGCTTTGGACGTGCAAATCAACGCCTATGTTTCTTCCGTTGGTGATATTTTTTGTGAAAAACCGTATCAGGACCTGGATTTTTCCAAAACTGAAGACAACGAAGTCCGCTGTCCCGATGCTGAAACTGCAGAGAGAATGATTACCAGGATTAAGGAAGTACGCAAAGAAGGAGATACCATCGGCGGAACAGTTACCTGTGTCATCAGGAATGTTGGAGCCGGAATCGGTGAGCCGGTTTTCGGAAAACTGCAGGCTGAACTGGCAAAAGCCATGATGAGCATCAATGCAGCAAAAGGGTTTGAATACGGCAGTGGATTTTGTGGAACGCAGATGAAAGGCAGCGAACATAACGATCTGCTTAACAGTGATTTCACGACCAAAACTAATTTGTCCGGCGGAATTCAGGGTGGAATTTCCAACGGCATGGATATTTATTTTCGGGTTGCATTTAAACCGGTTGCAACCCTGATGCAGAAACAGCAGAGCTTAGATTCAACCGGTGAAGAAAAAATCCTGCAAGGCAAAGGCAGACATGATCCGTGTGTTGTTCCACGGGCAGTACCGATTGTGGAAAACCTCGCCGCATTTGTCCTGGCAGATCTTGGACTAATCAATAAAATCAGAAAAAACTGAATTATCAATATGACTGACATTAAGAAATACTGGGATGATTCCCTCAATTTGGACGAATACATACAAACGGGCGAAAACCGGCTGACTGCCAGTGACACTCCAGAAGATTTCAGGGAATATTATGAACTCGGGAATCAAAGAACGCAGAGAGCATTAAAGACGTTCAAAATCGATGAAAACCAAAGACAGACTCTGGAATCTTCGAATTTTAACGGGCATATTTTAATTATCTCTGAACCATGGTGCGGTGACGCAAGTGCAACAGTGCCGGCAGTTTACCGATTTTTTGAAGATGCAGGTATCGAAACGCGAATTTTCCTTCGCGACAACGACCAGAGTTTGATTAATCAGTTTCTGACCGACGGTACACAGTCAATCCCAAAAGTGTTGATACTGAATGAAAATTTTGAATTGCTGAATTCGTGGGGTCCGCGACCGAAATTTGGCCGAGATTTACTGCATAGATTCAAAAATAATCCGGAAGAATATCCAAAAGAGAAATTTTATAATGACCTGCAGGTTTACTATGCCAAAAACCGCGGGAAAGATGCGATTGCCGAAATTCTGGAACTGCTGTAAAGGACAATGATGAAATTTCTGAAAAAAAATATAATCTATTTGCTGCTGCTTGCAGTTTTGGCTGCTGTAGCTTTTATCCCCGGAGTAAAGAAACTGTTCCTGCCCGTTGCAACCGTGGAAAGCCACCTCAATATCCCTGTAGCAGACTATGATGTACAGCTGAAGGGCATTAACACCACTTCAACCAACCTGAAAAATTTTCACGGAAAAAAAGTGTTATTTCTCAATTTCTGGGGGACCTGGTGCAAACCCTGCCTCGATGAATGGCCGAGCATTCAGAAATTGTACGAAAACAAAAAAGATGACATGGATTTTGTGCTGATTGCCATGCTGGATGAAGAGGAAAAAGTGCGCAAATTCCTTAAGGAAAACAACTATACCGCACCGGTGTACCTTGCGGAAACACCTATCAACAGCAGCATTTTACCGAAAGTTTTTCCTACTACTTTTGTGCTGGACAAACACGGACGAATTCTTCAGAAAGAAACCTCCTCCAAAGACTGGAACAGCGAATCTTCCAGACAGTTTATCGAAAATGTTATCAAACCTTAAATTTGGATTGTTATCTGCTAATTTCATGACTTTTGGCAAGTTAATTGATTGAAATCAGTGCAAAAACATTTTATCTGAAATGAAGTACTCAAAAATTGAGCTGGCCAAAGAGGCCATTAAACACAAAGGATTTATCAAGAAAGTTCCGGATATTTTCCGGATGATTAATTACTGGCGTAAAGGAATATATAAAGTGAACGCAGTAGATTTAATTCTGCCAATCCTCGGAATTCTGTATGTGATTTCACCGATTGATCTTATTCCGGAAGTCGCCATCCCGGTTTTAGGTGTGGCGGATGATCTCGCCGTACTGTCCCTGGTACTTCCGAAAATATTGAAAGAAGTGGATAAGTTTCTGCTTTGGGAAGCCCAGCAAAAGGGAAATATGAAAAATATTTCGGACGCAGAAATTATCGAATAACAAAAAAGACTTATTAATCCTGTGAAATTTCACAGGATTTTTTTTGCATGATTTTTGATCGTAAAACTTCTAAACTTTGTTATGAAACAGATTATCCTGCTGCTTACGTGTTTTCTGATGTTTTCCTGTGCCAGTGACGGTGGAATGACCGGTACTACAGATACACCGCTTCCGGCAAAAGACGACTATAACGTTGCATACGGCACCCATGCACAGCAGAAGTATGATATTTATTTACCGGCGGGAAGATCATCTGCAACTACAAAAGTTTTCATATTCATCCATGGCGGAGGCTGGGTTGGTGGCGATAAAGCTGATTATAATGCCGGAATTCCGGCGATGAAGCAGACCTATTTCCCGAAATATGCCATCGTTAATATGAATTATGTTTTGGGGAATGTTTTCGCTCCGGGATATGCACTGCCGAATCAGATCGATGATATCCAGGCTATAATCGATCATATCAAAGCGCGGGCGCAGGAGTATCAGGTAAAACCGGAATTTGTGCTGTGCGGAAATTCTGCAGGCGGACACTTATCGCTGTTTTATGCTTACAAACAACAGAATCCTGAAGTGAAAGCCGTTGTAAATATAGTAGGACCGACTGATTTTAATCTTCCATCCTTTACTGCGAATCCACTGAATGCTTTTTTCACAAATCTGGTCAATCCTGCAGTTGTACCGCAGGGAATGACAAAATCAACTTACGCGAGTCCGGTGACATGGGTTTCCAATATTTCACCGCCGACACTTTCGTTTTATGGCGCAACCGACACCACCGTGAATGCAAATGAAAATAAGGCGAGCCTTGATGCTAAACTTAATCAGGCCGGCGTAGCCAATGAA
>JAEWOM010000072.1 GCA_023399675.1 Bacteroidota bacterium | reverse complement strand
GGTTAACTCCGGGAACATCAGTTTGAATCAGTTCCTGAACAAAAACGTTTCGATTGCCTTCAAGTATACATCTACTGCAATGGATGGTGCGACTTGGGAGATAGACAATGTTAAGATTGTGGCGAAGTAATTCACCAATCATTTTAATTGAGCAGCGATCGACATTGTCCGGTCGCTTTTTTTTTTGGGTTAAATGGCCCTTTTTCTCTGAACAGAATACAGTTTAGTTGATAGGAGTATTCATTTCATTTAGGAATTGATGTAATAGAATAGCGGTTTCCTAGAATCAATTCTGTGTTGCAACAGTTGCAAGCGCTTTGTGTTGAATAAACGACATTCAAAACAGTGCTGTTTATGAATACCGGCAGCGCACAAAAAAGCCGGTCAATTTCTTGCCGGCAATAATTTTTCTGAAAAGGGATTGTTAGAAAGTTACTTCATTTACCTCTTTCCCTCTTTGGAAATTCATCGTTTTCTGTTGGCCTTTGTACGCGATATTTACCAGATTCTGCTGTCTTGGAAATGCGCCCAAAAGGATTGTATTTTTTATGCGGATTCTGTCTATCGCTACCACACCGCTGGTTTCAAAATAAACCCACACCGATTCGCCGTTTACCTGGCTTCCGGTGAAAGTCAGCGTTTTGGCAGATCCGTTGATGAAGACATCAAAGTTGTTGTTTACGTATTTTTTCACCTCGGCTTCAAATCCAGCTGTATTCGGATGAATCTTGATTGCATCAGAAATGTGGCTGGTATTGAGCTTGGTTGTGAATTTTAACGTTTTATTACCTTCAACATAATCTACCTTAGTCATTGAAGAATAAAACTCTGCTGCAGCAAAACTCATCATCATAAAAACTGTTAAAAGTCCAAATATGTATAAAAATTTTTTCATTTGTATTCTGTTTTTAACAACTGGCATGTTGTTGTCCGTAGTAGGGTCAAATTATATGCCAATCAGAAATTTACACTAATGGAATATTTGTCATAAAAGGCGCGGATATGCTCTGCCGCTTCGTGAGCAGTGTCCACTACCCGGTACAGATTCAGATCTTCTTCGGAGATCATTCCGTTCTTCAGTAGGGTGTTTTTAAACCAGTCCAGCAAGCCGCCCCAAAACTCGCTTCCAACGAGCACGATAGGGAATCGTGCGATTTTCGCGGTCTGGATCAGTGTGATGGCTTCGGAAAATTCGTCAAGCGTACCGAAACCGCCGGGCATTACGATAAAACCCTGCGAATACTTTACGAACATCACTTTTCTCACGAAGAAATAATTGAAATCCATCGAATAGTTTTTGTCGATGTACGGGTTGAAATGCTGTTCAAAAGGAAGTTCAATATTCAGTCCTATCGATTTTCCTCCTGCATTTCGGGCGCCTTTATTTCCTGCTTCCATAATACCGGGTCCGCCGCCAGTAATGATTCCGAAACCGATTTCCGTGATTTTTTCGGCAATTTCTACAGCCATCTGGTAGTATTTACTTTCCGGAGTCAATCTTGCCGAACCGAAAATAGAAACACAGGGGCCGATTTTCGCCATTCTTTCATATCCATCCACCAGTTCAGCCATCGTTTTAAATACCATCCAGCTGTCCTTCGACAATTTTTCGTCCCAGGTTTTCTCGTCGAAATGACTCTGTACACGCTGGTCAAATTCGAAAGTAGGTCCGGATATTTCTTTTGTAAGGCCTTTTCCGCGTTTTATTTTACTCATAAATTTTCTTTTTATTTGAAATACTGTTCTGCTTCCAGAACCGATTCCGGTTTTCCAACATCCACCAGGATACTTTTGTGTTTAAATCCGTGGATTCTTTCCGTCTGCATCAGGTCAAGGTATTCTTCCATGATTGAAAACTTTCCTTTCCTCTTGATTTTAGTGAAAATTTCCGGACTGATACAGTGAACACCGCTAAAAGCCAGGGCTTTAAATCCTTTATTGAATTCTGCGAGTCGCTGCTCTCCGGTTTGAATGTTGATCCATCCTTTCAGAATCATGTCAGCATTGAAAAGCAGTTTCCTCGAGCTGTTGCGGTCCGAAATCGCTAAAGTAGCAAAATCTTCATTTTCGCTGTGGTATTTCACGAATTCAGTGATGTTCAGATCAGTGAGAATATCGGCATTCATGATCAGGAAATCTTCCTGATGATCAAGAAATTTTCTTGCAAAAAGCAGTCCACCACCGGTTTCAAGCAGTTCCTTGCTTTCGTCTGAAATTTCTATTCTGGCACCAAACGAATCATTTTTCTTTAAGAAATCGACAATCTGGTCGCCGAAATGGTGTACATTGATTACAAAATCGTTGATACCATAGCTTTGCAGATAGCGGATGTTTCGTTCCAGCAGTGGGATGCCGTTCACTTTGGCCAGGGCTTTAGGATGGTGGTCGGTAAAAGGTTTCAGGCGTGTGCCTTTCCCGGCTGCAAATATCAGCGCTTTCATAATGTTATGCCTGATGATTAAGTTGCGGTTGCTCGTCGTGATGAACAGAAATTTCTACCTGCGGATATTTTTCACGAATAAATTTACCGATTTGCTCTGCACAGTAAACTGAACGGTGCTGGCCGCCTGTACAGCCAAAATTGATCTGCAGATTTTCGAAATCGCGCGACAGATAATTGTCTATGGAAATGGAAACGAGTTCCTTAACCAGTTCCAGAAAGCGTGGCATCTCAGTTTTTGCCTGCAGAAAATCCTGTACACCTGCGTCTTTGCCTGTCTGTATTTTGAATTCTTCGAGTCGCCCCGGATTAAGAATTCCGCGACAGTCAAAAGTAAATCCGCCACCGTTGCCAGTATCATCTTTCGGAATACCACCTTTTTTATATGAAAAACTGTGAATGTCAATCTGTAGACCCATAAATACCTTTTTGCTCAATCTTTGTAAAGTTACAAATATAAGCGACTACCGTTAGAATTAATAAGTTTGCAGAAATTTTTCCTATTAAACCGTTCAGATTTCAGCAGTTTTCAATTGAACAGAAGCAAGATGTTTTCCGTGTTGGGACGGATGGCGTTCTGCTTGGTGGGCTGTGCAGCGTTGCGGGAGTAGAGTCTGTTCTGGAAGTGGGAACTGGCAGTGGCCTCATCTCCCTTATGATTGCCCAGCGAAATCAGCAGGCGGAAATCCTGGCCATCGATATATCAGAATCTGCTGCAGTCCTTGCACGGGATAATTTTAAACGATCGCCGTATGCAGAAAGAATAGCCGCGCAATGTATTGACTATAAACTATCTAGCTTTAAAACAAAGTTTGATTTAATTGTCTGTAATCCTCCGTTTTTTGAGCCGAACAGTTCAACGAAAGACCGAGTAGCCCGACAAACGCTCGAGCTGGATGCGGAATCTTTTCTAAGCAAATCAGCGGAATTACTTGTCGGGAATGGTAGGGTTTCAGTGATTATTCCGGCTGATCAGTTTGAACTTTACTTGATGTCAGCAAAAAGTCTGAACCTTTTTCTGATTCGCAGAATTGATATTTACGGAATTGAAAACGGCGCAGTCAAAAGAAATATTCTGGAGTTTTCAAAAATTGAGGGAAAAGTGCTGTCGGAAACTTTCGTTATAGAAAAAAGTCCGAGAAAATACTCGGACCAATATCTGGAACTCACCAAAGAGTTTCATGTATTCGGAAAATGATTCTTATTCGAAAAGTTCTGCGGTATCCAGAACGTGCACTTTGCCATCCTCACAACGGATCGCTTCACCCGGAAAATTTTGAATCATGTGATAATCATGTGTTGCCATGACCACCGCTGCATGATTTTCCTGAGCCACGCGCTTCATTAAAGTCATGATTTCGTTCGAAGTCTCAGGATCGAGGTTACCGGTAGGTTCATCGGCAAGAATCAGCTCTGGATGATTCAGCAGGGCCCGTGCAATAGCTACCCGCTGCTGTTCTCCTCCGGAAAGTTCGTGCGGCATTTTATGCTTTTTCGATTTCATATTCACGCTGCCAAGCACTTCATTGATTCTGTCTTCAATTTTTTTGGCGTCATTCCATCCGGTTGCCAAAAGCACGAATTTCAGATTTTTTTCCACTGTTCTGTCCGGCAGTAACTGAAAATCCTGAAATACGATGCCCAGTTTACGGCGAAGGTCGGGGATTTGACCCAATTTGAGTTTTGCAAGATCATAACCTGCAACATTTCCCTGGCCGCCTGCCAAAGGGATGTGCCCGTAAAGGGTTTTCAGGAGTGAACTTTTCCCGGAACCGGTTTTTCCGATCAGATAGCAGAATTTCCCTTTTTTGATGTGAAGATCCACGTTATGCAGAACGGTGAAATTTTTCTGAGCTACGGTTGCGTTGGTCAGATTGATGATGTTTTCGCCGGTGTCGTTTCTGTGAGGCATTCTTAAATATTGTAGTTGAAGACTATTGATAAATCTGTTTCAAAAGTAAAATAAAATCCGGTGTTTACCTTCAAATTTTAGAAACTTTAACAACAAAAAATGCCTGAAAAAT
>JAEWOM010000133.1 GCA_023399675.1 Bacteroidota bacterium | reverse complement strand
GTGCATGGCTTTGGTAATAGCACTTTCTGCGGTCATATCTTTGCCGGAGACTGCGCCGATCGTATTAAAAATATTGGAATTTTGGTATTTTCCGAACGTGACGCCACCGGAAATGCACTGACTTACCACAACGATTTCCGTTCCGTTAGAACGGATTTTTTCAAGTGTTTCCTTCATTTTGTCCGAATTGAAAACCGTACCTGAACCGAACACCTGCAGAATAAGCACTTTCATCTTTGGTATTTCCGTGAAATTTTCCAGTGTCATGCCCGGGAAAATCCTCCAGAATAATACTTCCTGGGAAATATGCTGATCAATTTCGAACTGCTGATCTTCCGGACATCTGTAAAGCTGGTCTCTGTCTACATTCAGATGAACTCCCGACTGTCCTAAAATGGGATAATTCGGACTTTGGTAAGCGTCAAAATATTCCGCAGAATATTTCAGGGTTCGGTTTCCGCGTAACAGTTTGTATTCAAAATAAATACAGACCTCCTGAATAACGGCTTCATTATTTTCGTACAGACTCGCGTAGTAAAGACTCGTCAGCAGATTTTCTTTCGCATCCGTGCGCAGATCGCCAACAGGCAACTGTGAACCTGTGAAGATAACCGGTTTCCGCAGTCCTTTCAGCATAAAACTCAGTGCAGATGCCGAGTATGACATGGTATCGGTACCGTGCAGAATGAGAAATCCGTCGTAGGCGTCGTAGTTTTTAGAAATGTGATTTGCAATGATCCGCCACTGATCCGGTCCCATATCAGACGAATCGAGCGGTTTTGCAAACGGGTGCACGGTAACATCGCATTCGAGCAGTTTCAGCTCCGGAATTTTTTGAAAAATGTCCTGAAAATTGAACGGAACAAGGCTTCCGGTTGCATAATCTTTCTCCATTCCGATGGTACCGCCCGTATAAATAAGAAGCACTTTTCTGTTCATAATGACAAATTTATCAATTTTTTATCCTCAGTGGTTTGGGTTCACGTATTTAGTTATGCACAAATGCCTGCATCAGCACAGAAATCTCCTTCTAAATTATTAATTTTGTAGAAACCGTAAATTTACTGTTAAACCGATGAATTCTTATAAAAATCCGCTCGAAGAACGATATTCAAGCGAAGAGATGCTCTTCAATTTTTCGCACCAGAACAAATTCAGTACCTGGAGAAAACTGTGGATCGCTCTTGCAGAAATCGAGAAAGATTTGGGGCTCGAAATTACTGATGAACAGATTGCTGACCTGAAAGCAAAAAAAGATGATATCGATTTTGAAAAGGCTGCGTATTACGAGAAAAAATTCAGACACGACGTGATGGCACATGTGCATACGTACGGTGATGCAGCGCCCTCTGCTAAAGGAATTATTCACCTGGGCGCCACTTCGGCTTTTGTCGGAGACAATACCGATTTGATTCAAATTCGGGACGGTCTGCTGATCCTGCGGAAGAAACTCGTAAATGTGATGAAAGGACTTTCCGATTTTGCCATGCAGTACAAAGATCTTCCAACACTCGGTTTTACACATTTTCAGCCGGCACAGCTTACTACGGTCGGGAAAAGGGCTACGCTATGGCTGCAGTCGATTATACTCGATCTCGAGGAACTCGATTTTTTCCTGGAAACATTGCGGTTCCGGGGTGTAAAAGGAACAACCGGGACGGCAGCAAGTTTTCTTGAACTTTTCGATGGCGATTACGCAAAAGTAAAACAGTTGGATAAGGAGTTATCCTCTCGCTTTGGTTTTGAAAAGGTATTTGGCGTTTCGGGTCAGACTTATGACCGGAAAATCGACGCCAAAGTGGTTTCCCTGTTATCGAATATTGCACAGTCAGCTCATAAATTTACCAATGATCTTCGATTACTCCAGAATTTAAAGGAAGTGGAAGAACCGTTTGAAAAAGATCAGATCGGCTCATCTGCAATGGCTTACAAGCGAAATCCGATGCGTTCGGAAAGAATCGGGGCGCTTGCCAAATTTGTGATGTCACTGTCGTCGAGCTCAGCTATGGTTGCAGCAACGCAGTGGTTCGAACGTACGCTGGATGATTCTGCCAATAAACGACTCACAGTTCCGCAGGCTTTTCTCGCAGTGGATGCGATTCTGCTGATCTGGAGCAATATCATGAACGGTATTGTGGTTTATGAGAACAGAATAAACAGGCATATCATGGAAGAACTGCCTTTTATGGCGACGGAATATATCATCATGGAAGAAGTTAAAGCCGGTGGCGACCGTCAGGAAATCCATGAAACAATTCGTGTTCATTCAATGGAAGCATCAAAGAAGGTGAAAATGGAAGGCATGGAAAATGACCTGATCGCCAGAATTATGAATGATTCCTCACTGAAAATGGATAAGTCTAAGATTGCGGAAGTAATGGATCCGAAAAATTTCATCGGATTTGCACCGGTTCAGACAGAGGAATTTATCAAGAATGAAGTGCAGCCGGTTCTGGATAAATATGCAGATCTTATCGGCCTCGAAGCAGATTTAAAAGTGTAAACAAACATTCAGATGCAGGCGCTTTTGTCTGCATTTTTTAATAATTTGAAATGGAAGTTTGATATTCGAATTTGATTTTGCATGGCTGTGCGATCTCAAATATTGAATCTCATTCTCAAATCTACTACAATGAACAAAAGAATTTTCGTAGAAAAGAAGGGAATTTTCGATGTGGAAAGTCCTAAAGTTTTTGATGAAATAAAAAATATCGCTCCAGAAATTCAGGAAGTAAAAGTTTACAATATTTACGATGTTTTCGGTCTTCCCGAAGCAGGTTTTGCAAAAGTGGTGAACAGTACTTTCGTCGATCCGGTTGTGGACATCAGACATGATGAAAACCCGGCTTCACATTCATTTTTTGCACTGGAGTTTTTGCCGGGTCAATATGATCAGCGCGCCGACTCAGCACAGCAGTGTATCGCATTGCTTACACAGAATGATGAGGCGAAGGTGCGTACTGGAAAACTGATCGAAATGAAAGGTGTTGATGAAGTAAATCTTGAAAAAATTAAGGATTTACTGATCAATAAAGTTGAAAGTCGGGAGAAAAACCTCGATATCCTTGAAATGCCTGCAGAAGAAACGCCGGATCCGGTGAAAATTCATGAGAGATTTACAGAACTGTCAGAAAGCGAGCTCGAAGAATTTTATCACAGCCACGGATTTGCACTCGGAATCGACGATCTCGCCTATATTCAGGATTATTTTAAATCCGAAAAAAGAAATCCTACTGAAACTGAGCTCAAGGTTCTCGATACTTACTGGAGTGATCACTGTCGGCACACCACTTTTGAAACAGCACTGACGGACATATCTTTTGAAGGGCCGTATTCAGACACGCTCCGTAAAATTTTTGATGATTATCAGGAGAAAAGAAACTTTCTGAACAGACAGGAAAAGGCAGTTTCACTGATGGATTTGGGAACTATTGCGGCGAAATATCTTTACCGCACGGGAAAACTCGATAATCTCGTGATCTCTGATGAAATCAATGCGTGCACAGTGGAAATTGAAGCAGAATACGACGGTAAAAAGGAACCGTGGTATTTGCTTTTCAAAAATGAAACACACAATCACCCGACTGAAATAGAACCGTTTGGCGGTGCATCCACCTGTTTGGGCGGTGCGATTCGTGATCCGCTTTCGGGCAGGGCTTTTGTGTATCAGGCTATGCGTCTTTCAGGTGCCGCAGATGTTTTCGAGCCGATTTCGGAAACGTTACCGGGAAAACTTCCGCAAAGAACCATTACAAAGCAGGCAGCAAACGGCTATTCTTCGTATGGAAATCAGATTGGTCTGGCTACGACAATGGTTTCCGAAATTTATCATGAAGGGTATAAAGCAAAAAGAATGGAAGTCGGTTTTGTGGTTGGCGCAGTTCCGAAAGACTGGGTGAAGCGCGAAAAACCTGAAAGCGGCGATGTGGTGATTGTTCTTGGCGGTGCAACCGGGCGCGATGGTGTAGGCGGTGCAACGGGAAGTTCTAAAGAACAGGACGAAAGTTCCATCCACACGCTTTCAACTGAAGTTCAAAAGGGAAATGCAGTGGAAGAGCGTAAAATTCAACGGCTTTTCAGAAATCCTGAAGTAACCAGACTCATCAAAAAGTCGAACGATTTCGGTGCAGGTGGTGTTTCTGTGGCGATTGGCGAAATTGCTGACAGTATCACCATTCAGCTCGATGAAATGCCTTTGAAATATGAAGGTCTGAACGGTACCGAACTCGCGATTTCCGAATCACAGGAAAGAATGGCTGTAGTTATTGCCGCACAGGATAAAGAGAAATTTATTCAGTTTTGCGAAGAAGAAAATATTTATGCATTCCAGATTGCTGAAGTTACAGACAGCGGACGCATGGAAATGTTCTGGAAAGGGAATAAGATCGTTGATCTGAGCCGCAGTTTCCTGAATACCAATGGCTGCAGCAAAGCACAAACGGTGCGCGTTGATCACCTAAGGCAACCTCAAACAGAGCAGGTTCAGTTCAGTAAAGAGCGACTCCACAACTTATTGAAGGAGAAGAATATCGCTTCGCAGAAAGGTCTTGTAGAAATGTTTGATGCATCAGTCGGCGGAACGACGGTTGCAATGCCGTATGGCGGCAAATACCAGGAAAGTCTCATGGAAGGGAGTGTGCAGACGCTGCCTGTTCTCGATGCGCAAGATGTCGAAACCGTTTCGCTGGCAAGTTGGGGTTTTGATGCCGATCTTTCGTCGGAAAATTCATTGATCGGAGCCGCAAATGCCGTGGTGGAAAGTGTCTCGAAAATCGTTGCGATGGGTGGCGATTACCGTAATATCCGATTGAGTTTTCAGGAATACTTTGAAAAACTTGGAACGAAGCCTGAAAAATGGGGCAAACCGCTGGCATCACTGCTTGGAGCCTATGACGCACAGATAAATCTGGAACTTGCTGCTATCGGAGGGAAAGACAGTATGAGCGGGAGTTTTCAGGATATTCATGTGCCGCCAACACTGATTTCTTTTGCATGTGCACACGGGAAAAAGAACGATATTATTTCTCCGGAATTCAAGAAAGCGGGAAATCATCTCTATTTGTTCCGTCACCAGCCTCAGGAGAACGGCATGCCGGATTACCATAATTTGAAGCAGGTTTTTGACGTTATTCATGCCGGAATTCGTAATAATACAATTGTTTCCGCAAAAACGGTTAAAGAAGGTGGCTTGGCAGTTGCACTGGCTAAAATGAGTTTCGGCAATGGACTTGGAGCCGAGATTACAGCTGAAGAAAATTCGTTGCTTGATAAAAGAACCGGCGATTTCGTGCTCGAATCTGCTGAAATTCTCGATTTTCCTGCTTTGGAAAAAATCGGAACGGTTACAGAAGAACCTGTGCTCGTCATCAACGGAAATAAGCTGGCGGTTGAAGATCTCAAAAAAAGCTGGAAATCCACTTTTGAAGAACTGTTCCCGACTATGGAAAAAGACAGGGTTGTTTTTGAACTGAACCCTGATTTGAATGCCAAAAAACAGCAGTCAATCATTATCAAAAGCCACAAAATTGCGCAGCCGCATGTATTCGCGCCCGTTTTTCCGGGTACCAACTGCGAATATGAAACACAGAACGCTTTCCGAAAGGAAGGTGCGGCTGTTTCCAGTTTACCACTGATAAATCTGAACAACCAATTGCTCAATGAAAGCATCGATGCCTGGGTTTCTGAAATCGAAAAATCACAAATTCTCGTTTTTTCAGGCGGGTTTTCAGCAGGTGATGAACCCGACGGTTCTGCAAAATTCATTGTGAATGTGCTCAAAAATGAGAAAATGAAAGAAGCCGTTCACAATTTATTGGCGCGAGACGGTATGATTCTCGGAATCTGCAACGGTTTTCAGGCGCTGGTGAAATCGGGATTGCTGCCTTATGGTGAAATCCGCGATCTCGATGAAAATTCTGCAACGCTTGCGCACAATGCCATCGGCCGTCATATTTCACAAATGGTTGAGGTGAAGGTTACCAATGATGCATCACCATGGCTTAACGGGATGAAAGGACAGAAATTTACTATTCCGATTTCTCACGGCGAAGGACGTTTTATTGCTTCAGAATCCCTGATATCCGAACTTTTTGAAAACGGGCAGATTGCAACGCAATATGTAAATCCGGCCGGTAATATCGCGCACGGTATGCCGTTTAATCCCAATAATTCTTTTTTCGGAATTGAAGGAATAACGAGCCGCTGCGGTAAGATTTTCGGAAGAATGGGGCATCCTGAAAGATTTGCGGAAGGTTTGTTCCGGAATATTCCCGACGCGAATTATCACAATATTTTTAGAAATGGAGTGGCTTATTTCAAGGACTGACTTTCAGAAGACCAACGATTAGCTAAAAGAAATCTTTGAGATAAGCAGGATAAATGAGCAGCCCGGCGAGTACGGCGAGAATGGAGAGAAGCAGCACCGCACCAGCTGATGCATCTTTAATGAATTTAACCCGTTCATCGAATTCGGGCTGCACGATATCGCATATTTTTTCAATCGCGGTGTTCAAAATTTCCGCGCTGAGCACGGTAAAGCAGCAGATCAGGATGATGGCAGTATCCGTAGCATTCAATTGAAGAAAACCGATCAGAAAAAGATTGATAATCAGTGCGAAAAGTTCTATCTGGAAATTTCTTTCGGTCCGAATCATGACGAAAAGGCCTTGAAACGCATTCAGGAAACTCTTGTTTACGGGCGGTTTTCGCATGAAATGAAGAGACTTACGGTTATTAATAATTTTCCGGGATTGAGAACTTTAAATTATTTATTTTTGATTCAAAACAAAGCAATGAAATATACATTTACTTTTTTGGCTCTGGTCGTTGGCAGCCTTCTTTTTTCCCAGGATTACAAAGATAAAATATCCCGTGAAATGTGCAGTTGTTCACAGAAAATAAAAACTGCGGGTAAAAGTCAGAAAAAACTCGAGGTTGAGTTGGGTCTCTGCATGTTACAGGTATCTAAACTTTATCGCCGGGAATTGAAGCGGGATTATAACATCGATATTGAGACTGCCGTTACCAGTGAACAGGACTTAACGCAAATGGGGGAGGTATTCGGGATGCTGATGCTCAACGATTGTCCCGAAGTATTCAGTACTTTCATCAGCGATACTTATTTAGGCGAAGATGAACCTGCTGCGGCGACCACGAAAATGCTGAACGGCACGATTTCAAAAATTGAGAAGGATGATTTTGTTGTGTTTCACCTGTCCGGCGACAACCGCGTGCTCACAAAACTGCACTGGATTTCCAAAGTGGAATCCGACCTCGATCTTCCTGCTGAGTATCTCAAACTGCAGAACAGGAGAGTGACGGTTTCGTACTTTCAGGCGGATTTGTTTGATCCCAAAACGAACCAGTACCGTAGTGTAAACTTGCTGACCAGCCTGCGCTCGCAATAAAGCCTCGTTGTTGATAAAATAGCGCCATTTTTCGGCATCATTTAATTATATTTGTAAAAATTATAAGTCTAAAATGAAGTTTATTGTTTCAAGTAGTGATCTGCAAAAAGCCCTGCAAACGGTCAGCGGCGTTATCTCAAGTTCGCAATCCCGTCCGATACTGGAAAATTATCTATTTGAACTCGAAGAAAATAATTTGAAATTAACCGCTTCCGATGGTGAAACCACGCTGATTACAGCTCTGGAGGTGAAGAGCGATGATACCGGAAAATTTGCAGTTCCTGCGAAAATATTTCAGGATTTTGTAAAAACGTATGGCGAGCAGCCGCTGACGCTTTCCGTAAAGGATAATGCGGAAGGTACCGGAAGTATTCTGGAAATTCTGGATGAAAAGGACAATTTTGCTGTAGCGCTGGACAATGCGGAAGACTATCCTGAACTTCCGGAATTCGATGCGTCACAAAGCGTTAAAATTCCTTCCGGAGTTCTGTCTGAAGCACTTACCAATACTTTATTTGCGACCAGCAACGATTCGCTTCGGCCGGTGATGACGGGCGTACTGTTCCAGTTCACTGAAGACGAAACCAATTTCGTTTCAACCGACTCTCACAGACTCGTGGTTTATAAAAGAAAAGACCTGATTTCCGAGCCGATGGAATTCATAATGCCGAAAAAACCTTTGAGTATTTTCAAAAATATCCTGGCTGCAACTTCAGATGAAGTCACCATTGAGTTCAACGAGAATATGGCGAAATTCACGTTCGGAAACAACATTTGGATTTGCAGGCTCATCGACGGAAAATATCCGAATTATGCTGCAGTAATTCCTAAAGAGAACCCGAACATTCTCACCATTAACCGTAATCTGCTGTTGAATGCTATTCGCAGGGCATCGATAATGTCAAACAAATCGACAAACCAGGTGCGTTTCAAGCTTTCCGGAAATATTCTGCACCTTCATGCGGAAGATACCGAATATGCGAACAAGGCAGATATGCAGATTCCGTGCGATTACAACGGCGAAGATATCAATATCGGTTTCAGCTCAAGATTCCTTACAGAAATGTTATCTGTGTTAGGTTCTGATGATATTACCATGAAAATGTCTCAGCCAAACAGACCCGGAATCATTGAACCGGTGGATGGTCTGGAAGATGAGGAAAATCTGCTGATGCTTTCTATGCCGGTAATCGGGATGTAAGTTCAGTTTTCACCAATAAAAAAATGCCGCTTCATAAAGAGCGGCAATTTTTTTGTGATGACATGCGGAGCGGTTGTTCCGCTGTTCATTATTTACCCAGATAGGATTTCAATATTTTGCTGCGAGTATTGTGCTTCAGTCTATTGATTGCTTTTTCTTTGATCTGGCGAACTCTTTCACGCGTAAGATCGAAGGTTTCACCGATTTCTTCCAGGGTCATCGGATGCTTTCCGTTCAGTCCGAAATAGAGCCTCACCAGATCTGCTTCTCTTTGGGTCAGCGTCTGCAGTGCTCTTTCAATTTCAATCTGAAGGGATTCCAGCATCAGATCCTTATCTGGGCTTGGCGATTCGCCGGAACGCAACACATCGTATAAATTGGAATCTTCACCTTCTACCAGCGGGGCATCCATCGAAAGGTGACGGCCGCTGTTTTTCATGGATTCCTTGATGTCTTCTTCGCTCATATCCAGCACTTCTGCCAGTTCTTCCGGGGAAGGAGGCCTTTCGTTTTCCTGCTCCAGGTGGGCGTACGCTTTGTTGATTTTATTGATGGAACCAATTTTGTTCAAAGGAAGCCTTACAATCCTCGACTGTTCTGCAAGGGCCTGAAGAATACTCTGCCTGATCCACCATACGGCGTAGGAAATGAATTTAAAACCTCTGGTTTCGTCGTACCTTTTGGCAGCTTTCATCAGTCCGAGGTTGCCTTCATTAATCAGGTCCGGAAGCGACAATCCCTGGTTCTGGTATTGCTTGGATACAGAC
>JAEWOM010000039.1 GCA_023399675.1 Bacteroidota bacterium | reverse complement strand
GCACGAACCTCAACACGGTGTTTTCCGACCGACAGATCGCGACCGAATCCCGTGCTCCAGATATGATTGGAGAATTCCGCATTTGAGGGTCTGCGCCCGTCAAAAAGTGTCGGCGCCGTATCCCATTTGAAAACCGAAAGCATATACTGCGGATCAAAAGTTTTGGTGTAAGCCATTTTCTTCCATTCTCCTCCGTCAATTCGGAATTCAACGATATCGTTCTGGCTGCCTGTGAAAAAATTAGCCACAAGCCTCGCCGAACTTCTAGTTTTGGAAATGACTTTCGGAACATGGAGCTTGATCATAAAATCGTCGGGTTTTCCCGCAGCTTTATACTGAACTCTGTACTGATTTCCGCTGAAATTAATAAACGAATAACCGCGGTATGTTCCGTCGCGCATCACCGAAGACGGTACACCCAGTTCATCTACTTCACCGGAATACCAGTCGCCCGAAGTGGTTCCCATATTGATTTCATGAATCGGCTTCAGCCCTTCCCAGCCTTCATTTTTCCCATAGAAAAGCTGCGTCTGCTTATGGGTGTGCGCAGACATCATAAGCACATTCGGGAATGGTTTCAGAATTTGGAACAGTTTCTGACGGTCAGCCATCCGGAAATGTTCGTCCCCTTCTCTTTCCGGCGCCATCTGAATATGAAAAGAAAGTACGATCAGTTTGTTTTGATCAACATGTTTCAGGTCATTTTCAATAAATTTCAGCTGATCCTCTCGGAAACCTCCCCAATAGCCTTTTCCATCGCGCGGATCGGGGTAAAGGATATCGTCCAGAATGAGAAAATGCACATTGCCGTAATTAAAGGAATAATTTGCCGGACCAAAATTGACCTCGAATGTTTCATCGCTTTGCAGATCATTCGTGGCTTCGTAATTCATATCATGGTTGCCGATGACGTTGTACCATGGTAAACCGATCTGTTTCACGGCTTCGATATAAGGTTGATGCAGGGAAAGATCATCACCGACCAAATCGCCGAGACTGATGCCAAAAACCGCATTTTTTCGGTTGGCTTTTACTTCGTTGATAATTCCCCTTCGGAAATAATCGATTTCCTTCAGATTATACGGTTGCGGATCCCCGAAAACGAGAATCTGAAAATCATTGTTTTCCGTTTGTTTGTACAGAGGAAAATTGAGTTCTTTTGGCAGATTTCCGGTGGCCGCCACTCCTTTGTATTTGAAATTTGCAGGTGACCCCGAAGGTTTATAATTATAAAAAAATTCCGGAAGATTGTCTTGGTTAATTTTAGTTTGATAACCGGTCGGTTTCACCACAAAAATGATGTTATCGCCGTAAACAGGCAAGGTATAACGTCCGTTCCGGTCGGTTTTCACGACTTCGATGCCATTGGAAACGGCAACATCTGCAATTCCTTTTTCGCGCCGGTCTTTCACCGCATTTTTGTTCGCATCTTCATAGACAAAACCCGATACCGAATTCTGCGCAAAGGCACGCGCGAAAGTGAATACCAATAAAAATGACAAACTATTTCTTTGTTTCATCGTTGATTTTTTGAAAAAGATCAGGCACATTGGTCGTTACAAAACCGATTCCCTGTTCTTTCAGATTTTTGAATACTTCAGGATCGTTAACAGTCCATGAATTGGTTACAAGTCCTAATTTTTTCGCTTCAGCAATCCATTCCGAATGTTGTTCCGTGAGCACTTTGTAGTGATAATCGAATCCGTCGATATTCAGATCTGCAAGTTGCTGCGGAGAAAGGTCTCCGTTGAGATACTGAACCTTGGCTTCGGGAAACAGACGCTTGATTTCTTTGCAGATGTGCAGCGAAAAGGAAATAAACTCACACTGATTTTCCATCTTTAAATCAAGGACGAGGTCCAGTGCTTTCTGCACCAATTCACTCTCTTTTGCAGCGGTTTTCGCAGGCTTCAGTTCGACAATCATTTTCACATCATCGAATTTTCTTCCGTGCTTCAGATATTTCTTCAGGGTAGGAATTTTTTCCCCGTTTCCGAGCCGCAGTTTTTTCAGATCTGAATAATCGGTTTCTGAAATTTCCATGCTTCCGTGATGTTCGTCGTGGTTTACGACCAGTTTTCCGTCTTTGCTCATCCGGACATCGAACTCGGAACCGTATACATGTAGATCCATTGCATTATCGAGTGCCTTAATTGAATTTTCTGTTGTTTCCGGACTGGTTTTCCAAAATCCGCGGTGTGCAATGATTTGAGTCTGTGCTTTCAATAGTGATGAAAAAATAAGAACAGTAAAAATAATGCATTTCATCTGTTACGGTTTATTCCACCACATTTGTACATTAATATCATCACCTCCCATCTGCTGTGCCGCGGCATTGTAATTTTCGGTATTCATGATTCTAGTGTTTGTAGGATACATCATCCGTTGCGGCATTTGGCCGTTATTCAGCAGACCGCCATTGTTCGGCATCACAGGCAGACCGGTTCTGCGCTGCTCGTACCACTGCTGATGGTCCACAAAGAAAAGCGAAACATATTTCTGCAGCATAATCTGATCTAAAGTTCCGTTATAGGCTACGTTCGGATTTGCGAAATAATTGGCAGGAACTGTTTTACCCCATTCTTCAAGCGTCGCTGCTACACCGTTTTCATAATAGCTTTGTGCACTTCCGCTAATGATTCCTTTAAAAGCAAGTTCAGCCAGAATAAACTGCAGTTCAGCATACGGCATCACCAGAACTTTCAGCGGTGCTTTTGCCAGATTCTGATTCATGTTGGAAGGCTGATAATCGAATACGGTTCCCGGCGCATAACCTGCAGGAGCTCCCTTGAAACCGATATTTGTATTTCCGGGAATGCTTTTTGCCTGCGAGAAAAAATTTGCTCTGCGGGGATCTTCATTGGCGTTCAGGATATCTACAAAAAATTCACCTGCCGCTCTGTACGAGGTAAAATCCTGCGGTCTGGCAATAGGAGGTAAAAAAGGGGCAACGCCGGAAATATCCATTGATGCTCCATCAGCAATACTCTGAAAGATCGGATATGTTCCCGGATTGTTTACAATTTCCTGAATTCGCTGATGAACATTCACTTCACCATTTCTTTTCAAGATCCTGGTTAAAAGTCTCAATGAAAGAGAATTTGCGAATTTTTTCCACTGTGTTATTCCCTGCGCGCTGGTATTTGCCTGATAGAAAACATCCCCTTCAGCGAGTTGCTGCGTAGGATCAAACATCGCGTTGGCATTTTTCAAATCGTCGAGCAGGCTGATATAGATATCTTTCTGGCTGTCGAATTTCGGTCGCTGAATATTGTCTTCCAGCCGTAAAGCTTCCGAATACGGGATATCACCAAACGCATCTGTAAGATTGGCCGTGATCCACGCATTCAGCACCATCGAAATAGCGACATAATTGGCATCACCTTCCTGTTCGGCATAAGTTCTCATCTCCTTCACTGCCTTCAGCCATCGGTAAGAAGTATTCCAGTAACCGTTTCCGGTACCTTCCGTAAGATAATAGCGGCTTACCGTATTTCCTTCATTCGGAAAAGGAAGCGCCACCTGCATAATCTGGAACGTAAAATCATCGGCCCTGTTGTAACCGTAAGAAGCCATGTTGTATTCAATCGGAACCAAAAGGCTTCCTGCGGAAGGTTTTGTAATGCGGCTGGTGTCGTTGTTGATTTCTTCGAAGTCTCTGCTGCATGAATTCAGAAGCAACGCAGAGCCTGATATACTGAGAAATAATAATATCTTTTTCATTTTTACTTTTTTAAAATTTTACGTTAAACTGAACACCGATTGTTCTGGCAGTAGGCAATTGCCCGATTTCCACACCCGGTGTAATGGTGGCATCATCAAGCGTTGCCACTTCGGGATCGAACAGCGGAAACTCCGTCCACATCCACAGGTTTTTGCCGAATATGGCGACCGAAAACTCTGAAAGGTTCATCGAGGAAACCAGTGATTTCGGGAAAGTATAGCCGATCCGTGCATCACGCAGTTTGATGAAAGACGTATCGAACGTATTGGTTTCTACGTTGGCTCTTCTGTAATAATCGCCGTAATAGGATGAAAGTGTCACCGGTTTTGTATTCGGGCTGAACGTTCCGTCAGGATTTTGCACGACTCCCGCTCCGACAATCATACCGTCCGGATTATCGCGTCCCATTAAAGTATGCCCCAGTTTACCCTGTTCAGACATTTTATGATGCGACTGCGAGTAAGCCATACCGCCATACTGTCCGTCGAAAGACACGCTCACCGTGAAATTTTTGTAACGGAAATCATTCTGAATACCGGCGCGCCATTTGGCAAACGCATTACCTACTTTTTCGATTCTGCTGGGACGTGCCGGAAGTCCGTTTTCACCGTAGATCACCTGTCCGTC
>JAEWOM010000032.1 GCA_023399675.1 Bacteroidota bacterium | reverse complement strand
CAGTAACCCGGCTTCATTGTCTTTCACCGTTTCATCGACACTTCCCTGAATAATCAACATCGGTTTTTCCAGGTGCTGTGCAGCGTACTGAATATTAAACCGATCCTCATTCTCCTTATAGTCTTCGAAAAACTGATAATAATGCGGCATCTGCTGTTGCGTTCGGGCATTTTCTGTGTACATAACACCTTCTTCTTTCCATTTATCCAGTCTTTCATCGCTCGGAAAACGGTAGCCGAAATGGCTGACACCAGCAAGTACCACCACGGCTTTCAGCCTTTCATCTTCAAATCCTTTAATAACCGAAATGCCACCACCACGCGAATGACCGATTATGGCGACCCGCGAACTATCAACCTTTTCCATTTTCGAAAAGTGTGCAATCACGGCATCGATATCGGAGATTTCCTTAGAAAAATTATTGTTCCCGAAGGCATCGAGGTCTGCAAACTCAGTCGGATTATCGACCGTAGTTCCGTTATGAGAAAAATTAAATTTTACAAAGTAATAACCCGAGCGGGCAAACTCCATTGCCATCAGATTCCATGCACCCCAGTCTTTAAAGCCTTTATAACCGTGCACAAAAATTACGAGCGGCATATCATCATGAACATCGTTGTAAAATGCATCGGCCAGAAATGCACGAGTTTCCGGGTTTTCAACGGTAATGTTTCTCAGAATTTCAATTTTCATGAGATGCAATTTAGAACAAAAAAATCAATGAATTAAAAACCAACAAACCGCATATTGTTTCTGCCGGAAATTTCGTCGAGGATATCCGTGAAATTCGTTTCCTGAGGTCGTGGCATATTCGCATTGTAAATTTTTCCTTCCGGATCAACAACCATGAATCTCGGTATTTCATTCACACCAATCTGTGCAAGCGCTTCCTGATTTTTCACCCAAAGATTGGTAACATAGTACTGTTTATTTTTGATGTCGAGTTTCCATTTATTTTTATCCTTATCGATGCTTGCAGCCACGAAAACAAGCTGATCAAAATACTGGTAATCTTCTGCCTGATAATCGAACACCGGACTGGTTTCTCTACACGGCGCACACCAGGTCGCCCAAAAATCAATCACGACATATTTTCCTTTAAACTGCGACATATCTGCTGTCTTTCCATTGGCATCTTCAAAAACCAAAGCCGGAAACGGCGCTCCTTTCTGCTGATTTTTTATTACAAAAAGTTGCTTTTCCATATCCATCCGGAATTTCGGATCCTGAAACTGATTCAGATAGGTGGCAGCAATTTCATTTCGGCGGGCTTCTTCTCGGGTAATCTCAAAAGTGGACTGAAGTTGTGTACGCAGCAGTCCGTCTTTCTCCGGACCCGGTTTCAGCAGGGCAAGTTTTGCAAGAATCAGGCTGTCACTGGCTTTCCGGTGTGGAGGCAGAAGCTGATGAATTTTCCATTTGTTAAATTCCTCATCGCTGAGTACCAACTCAACAGGATTTTTCAACTGTTCCTTCAACTCATTTTCAAAATCTGCAGGAGGTGCAAATTTTTTATCTGTAAAAGAAGTCATGATGCGGTAATCGGTAATCGCATTAAGCATTTTTGCTGCATTGGTCTGTACGATAAACTTCCTGAAATCTTCACCAATGTGAATATTTTCCTTGGTGCGGAATTTATTATGCTGCTTCAGCCGGTTTTTCCACTCTTCCCGGGCACTATCGTAAAACTGTTCCGGATCGTTCGCGTGCTGCTTATTCTTCACCAGATCATCATAAAAGTTACTGAAACCGTCCTGGTAATTCGCCAGATAGTATTTTTCTGCATTTCGACTCCCTTTGTGGTGTATCTTGAATTTTTTAGCGGAAATCCCGACAAGCATTTCCAGCCGGTCTCCTTTGGACATCACAAAAAAATCTTCTTTACCGTCAGCAATAATTTTGTAAATACCAAACGGAATATCATCCTTACTTTCCCACCGGAATTTTCCATCGGTTACCGGAATTACTGCAAGTTTCTGCCCGAAATCGTAATCCTGAATGATAATCTCTGATACCGGTTTCTTACTGTTAACCGACCCTTCAATAACGGTCAGTTCCGGCTCTCTTTCATAAACTTTCGGCTTGGTAATCAAAAAGAAAATTCCTGCTGCTACGGCGAGACCTGCGACTGAATAAGCCACCTTTCTCCCGTTTCCGAAAAAAGCATTTTTAACACCTCTCCTGCTGTAAGCCAAATATCCGATGACGAAGAACAGTACTGCCCAGAAAACACTCAGAACATCGGTATAGGTGAGAAAAGAATTCAGTTCATTCGGGTTGGCATAACTGAGGGATGTATTCTGATTGTTGTAAACTACAAAATCATACGTTTCCCGGCGAATTTCGCCGACAATATTAATAACAAATCCGATGAATCCGATAACGAAAGGCCAAATAAAACCCGGAATCATTACCGACAGCATCATCTGGAAAGAAATAATTCCCAGCGACATGATCAGCGACCTTACGAAACTGTGTAAAACAGCGGCAAAATCGATCGTGTACGTCAGATTTTCGTTCGGAAACACGGTTAGGATAGCAGTTCCGACAATCAGACTTGTCAGATAATACAAAGTAATTGAAATCAGGCTGAGAAAAAGTACTGTCAGGAATTTCGCTGAATAAATACTGAATTTGGAAAGCGGCTGTGTCTCCAGGAATACCCAACCGTTATTTTTATGATCTGTTTGCGCGATGCGCGTTGCTGCAATGATGATAAACAGCAGCAGGAAAAAACCGGCATAACCGGAAAGACCGCCATACAGTAATTTTTCTGCAGCTGATATGGGCGGATCAACAAATTCTCTGCTGCTTTTGTTAAAAATATTGATAATTAAAGAGAGAATCGGCAGCAATACGGCAATCCCGGCCGCGAAGTACAGAAGTCCTAATCCTTTTGTTTTCAGCCATTCTGCTTTAAATGCTGTTCTGATGTATTGTAG
>JAEWOM010000018.1 GCA_023399675.1 Bacteroidota bacterium | reverse complement strand
CTGTAACATCAACCAACATTCAGTTTCCACCGAAGAAAATTGAGTTTTCATTTACCCATAACCCCGTAACCATACACAATCAGCACAGTTTTGCTTATTGTGAAAGTTTTTACCCTTCCGTTTTTCTGAAAATCTGGCAGCCGCCAAAGATTTAATTTAAAATCTGGCAGACCTTGCTATGTCTTAACCGAATGGTTGGGATGCAAGCTCATTACACAAAAGTCAATTTTTTAAATTAAATCAACATGAATAACGCACATCTGCATTTGGTGGTAAACCATTTGCCAATCATATTCCCCATTGCAGGAATCATCATCCTTGTTATCGGAATTCTTAGTAAATCCGAAGTCTCTAAACGCAATGCGTATATCGTATTTATTCTCGGTTCTATCGCTTCGCTGGTTGCCATGGCTACCGGTGAAGGCGCTGAAGTTGTTGAATCCGTTCACGGCGTATCTGAAAATTTGATTCACCGTCACGAAGAGGCTGCAGAAATGTTTGCCGGCCTTTCCTATATCCTTGGAGCGTTCTCCCTTGGTGGATTAATTTCAAGTTTCAGAAAATTTGCGCTGAACGGCGCGTTAGCAGTTGTGGTGCTTGTCATGGCAGGCGGACTAATCTATTTCGCTCAGGAAGCCGGACGTACAGGCGGCGAAATCCGTCACACGGAAATCCGTAGCGGCGCAAATATCCAAAATGGATATAACACCGGAGACCTTGACAAAGGTGGCGAAGCAGACGATGATTAATATCATTTTCATGCAAAGATTCTGTGAATTTTTTTTCACAGGGTCTTTCCTCAAAAATTATTGTGAAACAAGAGACTTCTAATGCTATAACTCTTATTAATAATGCTTAACAAAATCATAGAATTTTCCATTAAAAACAAACTGATCATCATCCTGATGACACTCGGTTTGGTGGTTTACGGATTATTCGAGCTGAAAAAACTGCCGATTGATGCCGTTCCCGATATCACCGATAATCAGATCCAGATCATCACCGTTTCTCCAAGTTTAGGTGCTACCGATGTGGAAAGATTTATCACTTTTCCGCTGGAACAGGCAAACAACAACGTACAAGGAATCAAACAGATGCGTAGCTTTTCGCGGTTTGGTCTTTTGGTGATTACCATTGCTTTCAATGAAGATGTGGACCTGTATCTTGCACGGCAGCAGGTTGCTGAGCGTCTGCAGCAGGTTTCCAAGGATATTCCGCCGAGTCTGGGAACCCCTACAATGGCACCGATTTCAACCGGATTGGGCGAAATATACCAGTACATTCTCCGTCCGAAAAAAGGCTATGAGCAGCGTTACGATGCGATGGAGCTGCGCACGATTCAGGACTGGATTGTGAGAAGACAGTTGCTCGGAACAGAAGGTGTGGCCGATGTTGCGAGTTTTGGCGGTAATTTGAAACAGTATGAAGTTGCGATCAATCCTACTACCCTGAAATCAATGGGTGTTACCATGACTGAAGTTTTCGATGCACTGCAAAAAAACAACTAGAATACAGGCGGTGCTTATATTGAAAAAGGTCCAAGCGTGCTTTTCATTAGAACGGAAGGTTTGATGGGAAAAATCCCCGATATCGAAAATACGGTCGTGAAAAGCCTTCCTGACGGCACACCGATTCTGATTAAGAATATTGGAAAAGTAGGTTTCGGAAAAGCCATCCGCTATGGTGCGATGACCTACAACGGTGAAGGTGAAGTAGCGGGAGCCGTGGTAATGATGATGAAAGGCGCCACAGTAACGAGGTGATTGCCAAAGTAAAAGACCGTATTGAGGAAATACAGAAAACACTTCCTGAAGGCGTGAAACTTGAACCTTTTCTCGACCGTACCAAAATGGTGAACAATGCCATCGGAACAGTTTCCAAAAACCTGATAGAAGGTGCACTAATCGTGATTTTCGTGCTGGTGCTTTTCCTGGTAAATATGCGTGCAGGGTTCATCGTGGCGTCTGTGATTCCACTGTCAATGCTGTTTGCAATCATCATGATGAATATTTTCGGTGTATCTGGAAACCTCATGAGTCTCGGAGCACTGGACTTCGGGTTGATTGTGGATGGTGCCGTGATCATTGTGGAGGCAGTTCTGCACCGGCTTCATCACCTCAAAAACTTCCATAACAAAAAGATTTCGCAGTCTTTTATGGATGATGAAGTTTATACTTCTGCCAGCAAAATGATGAACTCGGCGGTTTTTGGCCAGATTATCATCCTGATGGTTTACCTGCCGATTCTTTCGCTGCAGGGCATCGAAGGAAAAATGTTCAAACCGATGGCACAGAAGGTAATCTTCGCACTTCTTGGTGCATTTATCCTTTCCCTTACTTATATTCCGATGATGAGTTCGCTGTTTCTTTCCAAAAAACTCGAAGACAAGAAAACCTTCTCTGACCGGATGATGGAAAAACTGGAAGCCTTCTACGACAGAACACTGAGCCAAATAATTAAAGTGCGCAACATCACATTTTTCAGTGTAGTTGGTCTGTTTTTCATCGCAATGTTCATCATGTCGAGACTTGGCGGTGAGTTTATTCCAAGTTTACCGGAAGGTGACTTTGCTGTGGACACCCGTGTATTGCCCGGAAGTAACCTGAAAACATCCACTGAGGCAGTTTTGAAATCTCAACAGATTCTGCTGAAAAAATTTCCTGAGATTGAAAAAATCGTTGGAAAAACCGGAAGCAGCGAAATTCCTACAGACCCGATGCCGATTGATGCGAGTGACATGATGATTATTCTGAAACCGCGCAAGGAATGGACTTCTGCCAAAACATACGATGAGCTGGCTGAAAAAATGTCGGCCGAACTGAAGAAAAATCTCATTGGTGTGACCTACTCTTTCCAGTATCCGGTAGCCATGCGGTTCAATGAACTGATGACGGGAGCCAGACAGGATGTGGTGATTAAAATATTTGGTGAAAACCTCGACACACTCAAAGTTTACGCTGAAAAAATGGGTGAAATCTCTAAGAAAATTGAGGGAGCTCAGAATATTTATGTGGAACCTGTTTCAGGAATGCCGCAGATTATCATCACATATCAGCGTGAGGCGCTTTCACAATACGGTTTGAACGTAAATGATGTGAACAATATCGTGAACACCGCTTTTGCCGGGCAGGCTACAGGATCTGTTTTTGAAGGGGAGAAAAAATTCGACTTGGTTGTGCGGTTGGCCGGCGATCAGCGTAAAAATGTAAACGATGTCAACAACCTGCTGGTTTCCACACCGAACGGTATTGAAATCCCACTCAGTTCTGTAGCAAATGTGGAACTGAAGGAAAGCGTAAACCAGATTCAGCGCGAAGACGCCATGCGGAGAATTATTGTTGGGTTTAATGTCCGTGAACGCGATATCCAGACTACCGTGGAAGATCTGCAGGCAAACGTAGAGCAGAATCTGAAACTGCCACCCGGTTATTCCATAAAATATGGCGGTACTTTCGAAAACCTTCAGCATGCCAATGCAAGACTTGCGATTGCTGTTCCCGTGAGTTTATTTCTGATATTGCTGATGCTGTATTTTGCATTCAATTCTGTGAAGTACGGCATACTGATATTCTCCGCTATTCCGCTGTCAGCCATTGGAGGAATACTTTCTCTGTGGCTTCGGGATATGAATTTCAGTATTTCAACTGGAGTCGGTTTTATCGCACTTTTTGGTGTTGCAGTTTTGAACGGAATCGTACTCGTTGCGGAATTTAACAGGCAGAAACAAAACCATTCCGATTTGCGTGAAGTAGTAAAAATAGGCGGAAAAACCAGGTTGCGTCCGGTTCTGATCACCGCATTCGTAGCATCATTAGGGTTCTTACCGATGGCGACTTCTACCGGTGAAGGTGCAGAAGTTTAAAGACCGCTTGCAACTGTGGTAATCGGCGGACTGCTGCTTGCAACGCTGCTTACACTTTATCTGCTGCCTGTAATGTACATGTGGTTTGAAAAACATTTTCCTGACAAACGCAGAAAACTTCATGAAATGGAAGATACTGAGGATGGATATGAACTGGAAACTTAATGTTGTTGGAGTGTTCAAGACTTTGAAAGCGTAAAAGATTCAATATCAATAAACTTAAGTGAAACTTACTGAGAAAATTAAGAATAATGAAACTAAAATATTTAAATATCCTTCTTTTAATTCTCCCCGGAATAGGTACTGCCCAAACACCGATTTCCCTGGAGAACGCCTACGAGAAGGCATATCAGAATAACCTTAATCTGAAATCCGGACAGTTGCGGATTGATTATCAGGAAAAAATCAGGAATTCGTATGCTGTGATTGATCCGCTGAATATCTCAGGTGAAATCGGGCAGATTAACTCCAGCTACGTAGATAATAAACTGTCGGCATCGCAGACCCTGCGCCTTTCTAAATTCTACAGTACTCAGAAAACGGTACTTGAAGAAGAATGGAAAAACGCCCAGCTTTCTCTTGATGTGCAGAAATGGCAACTGAAACGCGAAATCGCTTTGGTGTACAATAACCTGAATTATCTGGATGAAAAACAGAAACTGCTGAAAAAAGCCGACAGCATCTACTCTACTTATTACAAACGCTCGGAACTGCGACTGAAAGCCGGAGAAAGCAATATTCTGGAAAAAACAACAGCAGAAGCGTACAGAAGTCAGGCAGAAATTCAGCTTCAGAATCTTTTGAAAGATCGAGATGTTTATCTGTATCAGTTCAATTACCTGATTAATGACGGGGAAGTCTACCAGAATGAAAAAGGAAATTTCTTAAATACCGATGTTCTGTTTGATGACAATTACGGAGGAAATCCATTGGTCCTGAAGCAGCTCGAACATCAGAAAAATATTGAAAACGCCAGACTGGAAGCTGAAAAAGCCAAGCTTCTGCCAAGTTTCAATGTGGGAATCATCTTTTGATGGCGCTGAAAAATGTGGAAGAATGATGAGTTTCGGTGTTGAGTGGTTAAGATGTTTAGCAGTTTAGTATGTATAGAACGTACCACGAATCTCTTTTCTCGTATCCCGCATCTTTTTCGCTATTTTTGCCGCATGAAAGTCCTGGTGCTTGATAATTACGACAGTTTTACTTATAATCTAGTTCAGATGATTGAGCTGATTGTCGGTAATAGTGTTTCTGTTTTTAAGAACGATGAAATTTCCATGGGTCAGATTGAGGAATTTGATAATATAGTTCTTTCTCCGGGACCGGGCATTCCTTCGGAAGCCGGAATTATGCTGGATGTCATTAAACATTACGCAGGAAAGAAGCCCATTTTTGGAGTCTGTCTCGGATTGCAAGCAATTGTGGAAACTTTCGGCGGAAGTTTAATCAATCTCAAGGAAATTTATCACGGTGTTGCAACAGAATCCACACAGATTTCAGAACACAAAATTTTCAGGAATCTTCCCGAGAAATTGGAAGTAGGACGTTATCACAGTTGGGCATCAAATCCTGATACTTTTCCCGAAGATTTAATAATTACCTCAATAGATAATGATGGAATGATTATGTCTTTGAAACATATAATTTTTGATATTCATGCCGTTCAGTATCATCCCGAAAGTATCCTGACACCTTTTGGAAAAGAGATTCTCAAAAATTTCTTTTGTGACTGAAAATTCAGTTAAATTTGATAAAAATTCAATAAGGTGACTATAAAAACATTAGCGTTACTGAGCATTTATCTTTGTGCAGGACTTTGCTGTCCACGAGAAGAAATTGATGAAGAATTTGTTATAGATCAAGGATTTGTGAAGCACACCGTTAATCCTGCAGGTGAAAAAATAGCTTCAAGCGATACACTTTGGGTTGAAGGCCGAATTTCAAGAATGGTTTACAGACCATTGAAAAAAGATTCAATACTAAGAAACTATCCTCCCACAACAGGATTGAATGTCTTTCACTTCAGAACTCCTACACAGGATACAAACTGCGATCCGGCACTTTCCAAAATGCAAATCATAGAAATAACAGGAAAAATAACTTCTGATACGGGAAATTGCACCTCAGGGATTGGAATTGAATTAAAAGAAGACGGACAGTTTTACCGTTATAAAATTGGCCTGGTTCCGACACAGGCAGGTGATTACACCTTGAAAATCTGGAGCAACGACACGATTACCAATTCAGATCTGCACCGGAACATTGCAGCAAAATATCCTTTGCCAAACCAAATGCAGATTGGGTATAATAACTGTGGATCCATAGGTTGGAATGATGTTAACAGAAAAGGTGATTATTCGTTTACCCGACTTTGATAAAAAGAAAATAAAAATCTGTAATGATAATTACACAAAATAAAAATGTAGAGTTCCGAGACTTAGGTTTAATCGATTACCTTCCGGCTTTTGAATATCAGGAAAACCTGATGAACAGCATTGTGCAGATGAAAATGCGGAACAGAACCAATGAAGACCTCCCCGATTACCGACAGGAAATTACTCCGAATTATTTTCTGATGGTGGAGCATCCGCATGTGTACACCCTCGGAAAATCCGGCCACGAAGAAAATATGCTTGCAAATACGGACAAACTGAAGGAGATTGACGCCACATTTGTGAAAACCAACCGCGGCGGCGACATTACATACCACGGCTTCGGACAGATTGTGGGCTACCCGATTCTGGATCTGGACAATTTTAAACCTGATATCCACCTGTACATGCGCAACCTGGAGGAAGTGATTATCCGCACCATTGCAGAATACGGACTCAACGGCGAACGCAGCAAAGGCGAAACCGGCGTGTGGCTGGATGTTGGAAAACCTTATGCCCGGAAAATCTGCGCAATGGGTGTAAAAACGTCAAGATGGGTTACCATGCACGGATTTGCACTGAATCTGAATACGGATATGCGCTATTTTGAATATATTATTCCATGCGGAATCAAGGACAAGCAGGTGACTTCACTGGCGCGCGAACTGGAACTGAAACTGACTGATGAAGAAGTTCTGGAAGTGAAAGAAAAGATTAAGAAACACTTTGCAGAAGTGTTCGGCGCTGAACTTGTCTAAATTTTCTTTTGAGAAACAAACAGAATTCCCGGCTTTGTAACCGGGAATTTTTTGTAATAAAAACTGTGTTTTGACTAACTGAGTCCTGTAATATTACCGTCTTTATCGATATCCATACCTTCTGAGGCCGGCACAGCCGGAAGACCGGGCATGCGCATCATATCACCGAGAACAGGAATGATAAACCCTGCACCTGCAGCAAATTCGAACTCGCGAACGGTTACTTTAAAGCCGGTTGGTCTCCCGATTTTTCTTTCATTGTCCGACAGCGATTTCTGGGTTTTCGCCATACAGACAGGCATTTTATCGAATCCCAAATCATAAATCACCTTGATATCGTTTTTCGCTTTCTGCGAATATACCACACCATCGGCACCGTACATACGTGTAGCGATGGTACAGATTTTATCTTCTACTTTTTCATTGACATCATAGAGTGGCTGAAAATCGTTTCCGTAATTTTCGGCAGCATTCACCACTTCAGCAGCCAGTTCCTTCATCCCTTCGCCGCCCATGGTAAATTCATCGGCCAGAATTGCCTTTACACCGAGTTTTGCGCACTCCTCAACGATGAAATCGATTTCTTCCTGACTGTCGGTTGAAAAATGATTAATGGCTACGACAGGTTTCAGCTGCAGACTCAAATAATTTTCGATATGTTTCTGCAGGTTGGCGATTCCTTTCTTAACCGCTTCGAAGTTCGGATTTTCATACGATCCCTTTTTCGCACCGCCATGATATCTCATCGCTCGCACCGTGGTTACAATAACCATCGCAGCCGGCTTGAATCCCGCATAATGACATTTTATATGCAGGAATTTCTCAGCTCCTAAATCGGCTCCGAAACCGGCTTCAGTCACCACATAATCGGCAAGTGACAAACCGATCTTTGTTGCAATGATCGTATTGGTACCCTGTGCGATGTTGGCAAAAGGTCCTCCGTGAAGAATTGCGGGATTTCCTTCGAGCGTCTGCACCAGATTGGGCTTAATTGCATCGCGCAGCAGAATTGTCATCGCGCCTTCTGCTTTCAGATCGCGTGCGAAAACGGGTTTTTTATCAAACGTATATCCAATGAAGATATTTCCCAGTCGGCTTTTCAGATCTTCGAAATCACGGCTCATACACAGAATCGCCATCACTTCTGAAGCCGGAGTAATATTGAATCCATCTTCCCTCGGAATTCCGTTTGCCGGACCGCCAATTCCGATCACAATATTGCGCAAACTTCGGTCATTCATATCCATTACCCTTTTCCATACAATGGTGCGCGGGTCGATATTGAGACTGTGGGTTTTACTCTGCAGATTGTTGTCAATGAGAGCTGACAGCAGGTTATTTGCTTTTTCTATAGCTGCAAAATCTCCAGTAAAATGAAGATTGATGTCCACCATCGGAATTACCTGTGCATACCCACCACCGGCAGCTCCGCCTTTGATCCCGAAAACCGGTCCTAAAGAGGGTTCACGCAGCACAGCGACTGCTTTTTTCCCGATTTTGTTGAGACCGTCGCAAAGACCAACGGAAACGGTGGTTTTACCTTCACCGGCCGGTGTCGGATTGATGGCCGATACCAGAATCAGTTTACCGTTTTTTACCTTTTCTTCATCGATGTATTTCAACGGAATTTTCGCTTTGTATTTGCCGTAAAATTCCAAATCATCTTCCTCGATTCCGATTTTGGCTGCTATGTTTTTGATGGGCTGTATTGCGGCGTTCTGCGCAATTTCAAGATCTGTTGGGAAACTCATATATTTCTTTGTTTTCAAAGTTGATTAGCAGTTCTTATTTGCTGCTTAACAAATTTAATGAACTATTCTGAAATTTACGCTCTTTTCGGTTTTCCATAAAAAAACTCCGGCAAAATTTCCGGAGTTTCATTTCTTATTGTGTTGCAATCGCTTTCTGCAGTGCTGGATCGAGCGAACATT
>JAEWOM010000015.1 GCA_023399675.1 Bacteroidota bacterium | reverse complement strand
TTGCCAAAGCAAGATTCCATCACCAAGTTTTCTCCCATCCAACAAATGTTTCCAACACCAACAGCATCGCAATGAAATATTTTATACATTTACAAAAAGTGAGGGTTTAATGCTGTCCAACGTTCGGAGACTTACAGTAATTTTGGTAAACAAAAGCATCACCATAATCATTAAATCAACCCAAATGAAAAACTTTCATCCATTTTTCGCCATCGGTACAGCGGGAATGATTGTAATCGCCTGCCTGCACATCTTTTTTGCAGTTGGATTATCCTTAAATGTCAATCACGCCGTTTTTTTTACGTTGTATCCTGTGTTTTTCGCTTTTTTAGTATTGGGGATTGCCCTCACGATTAAAAATCAGAAAGGCATTTCTTAAACCATTTTTGCCTTTACAGCCATTTCTCGAATTAACAAAACTTGAGCACCGTTCATGTGGATCATGAAAAATCTGCAGTTCGCGCTGAGCTGCATTTTACCACTTAAAAATATTTCTGATGATATTGCTGATTTCAGAAAAGTCAGAATAACTGCGATACGTGCGCGATAAACCATTGTCATGCGCCGTTTCAGAGAACGGATAAATTAGCAGATAATTTCTGCTGCCCATATACTGGTTAACCAGATCCGGAATATAGCGCATCTTCGGAAAGTACGACACCATTCCGCGCTTCGCCATCAGCATAATCAAACCTTCATCCTCCCCTATTTTTTTCGCGGCATTTTCCGCGTCATTCCACGATTCCATGATGATGAATTCCGCTTCTATATTGGCTTTTTTGTGGATTGCTTCGAGCACTTTGATGATTTTCTCCGGAGCGTAAAAACGCATCAGCGACCCGGAATTCCTGCCCAAATTCCAAATTTTAACGAGTGCATGGAAAAATCCGGCTTCGCGGTGGGCCTGATCAGGAATCATCACTGTATATTTCTTCACCGTTGCCACAGGCTGCGCAGCATGATACAGCAGCACATTGATGTGGGCGTTCTGAAGATAGCCATTATACACATTGTACACCGTGGAAGGCGAAAATCCTTTTGCTGTTTCAATTCCGATGACGAGATCGGTAATTTCCTTTTCTTTGATCACATTTCCGATTCCGGAGATCACATCATTGTCATAGCGTTTAATTGGCGTCAGCTTTACATCGGCAGCGGAAGTGATATCTGTCGCGATATTCATGATTTTCTCAGCATTTTTCACCGATGATTCATTTTTGTCTTCGTTGATGACATTCAAAGCAAAAATACCTTCGTGATTGTGATGATCTTTAATCAGCAGACTCAGATTGACCATTTTCTGTGTGAGCTCTTCATGACTGATGGCCAGCAGAATATTTTCGGTCTCTGAACTTTCCCCAGAAATCGCATTTTCCTGGTCTTCGTTCATAATATTCTGTCCGCTCGACTGTGTTACGAACGATGCAATAGTACACGAAATCAGGATCAGCAGAATGCTTCCGTTAAGCACATGTTCATTCAGTAAGCGCACCGGTTCACCGATTTCATTTTCAGAAAGAATAATGTTATAACCAACCATCACAGTTGCCAGGGTTGCAGCAGCAGAAGCAGTACTTAAGCCGAAAACAAGTTTTCCCTCATTCTTGGTCCAGCCAAAAATCTTTTGCGAAATGACAGACGCGAGATATTTTCCGCCTATCGACGAAACGACCATGATTGCCGCAACAATCAGCGTTTGTGAACTTTTGTAAAAAACTGAAAAATCAATCAGCATCCCGACACTGATCAGGAAGAAAGGAATAAAGATCGCATTTCCGACAAAATCTACCCGGTTCATCAGCGTTGATGAATGCGGAATGAGTTTGTTTAAAGCCAAACCTGCGAAGAATGCACCGATAATCGCTTCAATCCCGGCGATTTCTGCAAGAACCGACGCCAGATAAATCATCACCAAAACAAAAATATACTGGGAAATTTTATCCGTCACTCTTTTGAAAAACCATCTTCCGATGATCGGGAAACCAAGCAGCACCACAAGGCTGAACACAATGACTGAACCGGAAAGTTTCGCCCAAAATCCTGCTGAAACATCACCCTGAACCATACCTACCACAGCTGCGAGCACCAAAAGCGTGGCAACATCGGTGATCATCGTACCTCCGACCGTAATGTTCACAGCTCGGTTTTTCGCGATTCCCATTTTGCTCACCATCGGATATGTAATCAGCGTTTGTGATGAGAATAAACTCGCGAACAGCACAGAAGTAAGAATATTCAGATCAAGAATAAAATAAGCACCGGCGAAACCGAGAACAAAAGGAATAATAAAGGTAATGGCTCCGTAACCCAGGCTTTTCCATTTATTTTTTTTGAATTCGCCCAAGTCGATTTCGAGACCTGCCAAAAACATGATGTACAGCAGACCCGTTGTTCCGGTAACTACAATACTGCTGTCGCGGGTGAGCAGTCCGAAACCGTTGGGGCCGACAATCGCGCCGGCAACAATTAATCCTAGCAGGTGCGGAACCTTTATCTTATTCAGAAGAAGCGGTGCACCGAGGATGATGACCAAAACAAGAAAAAACTTCAGTACCGGATCTTCGATCGGCAATGTAAAATCATGGAGACCTCCAACAAGCATATTTAAGATTTATGGTCGGGTAAGTTCTACTGTAAAGCTCGCAGTACAGCTGTTATTAACACTTACGGTGCGGCTGCCCTGAATTTTTTTCGGGGCAATTCCGGTAAGCACCACGTTCATTTCAACTTTTTTTGCTGATGTTGAATCGCTCTTAAAATTGAGCAGAATATCATTGTTTTCCATCTTTGCAGCGTAGGTGCGCACGAGCCTGTTACTGATATCGTAAACATTTACCGACTTTCTGAGCGAATCACTTACGAACTCCCAGGTATCGGTACGTATATCTCCAACGGCATAATCCGGGCAGTTGGATTCTTTACAGGTTATTTTACCGTTCCATTTTCCGACGATATTGGCAGGCCAGTTTTTATTATTGATCAATGTATCTTTTTTGCTGAAAATGCTGTCCCTCATTTTGATGAGGCTTTGGTATTCTGCTTCTTTTTCAGCGAACTGTTTCTCTTTTTCAGCGAGAATCAACTCTCTTTGCTGCAGTTTCGTGGTATCCGTGCAACTGAGTGGAATAAGTAGTATCAAAAATAAAAAGAGGATTGCTTTATGCATGAATAAGTATTTAGCGTAAGATACAAAAAAATCATAAGTCCGATTTTATGAATTGTCATCCAAATTTTCTTTGCGAAAGTTATGGCTGTTCATAGTGGAATTTGCAGTTCGGATTTTGCTTTCATAAATTTGCAGGCAAATTCGAATCAGGATGACGCTTTCAGAAAAAACGAATCAGTATTACAGTCAAATCAACGGTTCCACAAAGCTCGGAGACCTTCGGAAAATGGCAAAAGAAATCAAGAAGGATCATGAAATGGCAATGGAACTCTGGTCAACCGGAGAATTTTTGCCGCGCCAACTGGCCATTTTGATTATGGACAAGAAACAGCTTTCGCAGGAAAAAATCGATGAACTCGATCAGGATATGCAGAAGCATCCTGCAAATGAAGCAAATCAGCTGATAGACTGGTTAATGGCAAACCAACTGACGAAAGACAAGGCAACACTGGCACTAATCGACACGTGGAAAGACAGCAAATCGCATTTGCAGAGAAGAATTTACTGGTACCACCAGGGACGCCTGCGTTGGGTAGGGCAAACACCGCCGCCAAATACAGAAGAGCTGATGACGGCAATCGAGAACGGAATCGAAAAAGAAAATCCCGATGTTCAGTGGGCCATGAATTTTACCGCAGGGCAAATAGGCGTGTTTCAACCGGAATACCGCGACAGATGTATAGAACTGGGAGAACAGACCGGAATTTATCGGGATGAAATGGTTGCCAAAAACTGTACGCCCAGTTATCTGCCCGATTTCATTGCAATTCAGGTTGCAAAACTCAAAAAATAACGGACAAATCAGCGAGTTACAGCCTTGATTATCAAGACTCTGCGTTTGGCATTTTTTTAGTTATCTTCGCTATCGAAAAAAATTGTTATAAGTTCAATGAAAAAAATATTATCACTCCTGGTGTTCATGCTGACCTTTCAGGTTGCAACGGCACAGGAAGGCATAAAATTCGAAACAACTCCTTTTAAAGATATTCTGGCGAAAGCCAAAGCCGAAAACAAACTGATTTTTCTGGATGCAATGGCTGTTTGGTGCGGTCCGTGCAAGATGATGGAAAAAAACGTTTTTCCCGTAAAATCTGTTGCCGATTACTATAACGCTACGTTCGTGAATGCGCGTTTTGATATGGAAAAAGGCGAAGGACGGGAACTGGCAAAGACTTACGGCGTCAGTTCATACCCAACTTATCTGTTTATCAACGGAGACGGGCAGCTTGTAACCCGCAATTACGGTTATATGTCACCATCTACTTTTGTGGAAGTCGGGAAAGAGGCTAACGCCGCCGTTTCAAATACTGCTTCGATGCGTGAAAGGTTCGACAAAGGAGAAAAAGATCCTGAATTTTTGGCGAATATCATTCGCCTGAACGTTCGTACCGATTTCGAATTTGCTAAACTGGCGTCTGAAAGATATTTCGAAAACAAGAAAAACAAGGAGTTCACCACAGATGAGGTTGCTTTTCTGGCTCAGTTCATCAGAACACCGAACGACAAAAATTTCAAAGTCTTTAAAGAGAACAAGGCTGAACTGATCAAAATTATCCCCGAAGCAAGCTATGATGATTTTATCAACAAAATCACACTGAATGACCTTCGTGAAAAAGCCATAGATCTGGACAGTAAAAAAATCCGTGACGATTATTTTATCGCAGGTGCTGCTCCGATTCTCGGTGCTGAAGAAGCCCGGAAACAACTGCTGATGCTGAAACTCGGTTTCTATGAGCACGAAAATAATTTTCCGGAATTTGAAAAAGCTGCTCTCGAATATTTCGAAAGTACAGAAAACGCAGATCCTACTCACGTGCTGAAAGCAGCATCTGCGTTTGCCGACAAAGCTACATCCACAGAATCTCTGAAAACAGCGCAAAAGTGGGTTGAAAGAATGCAGATGTCGCGTGGAGAATCTGCAGATTCCAGTTTTATTCTCGCAAAACTTTACCACAAAACCGGACGCAATGCCGACGCTAAAATGTTTGCAGAACTGGCTTTAAGCCTTGCTCAAAAAAGTAACACCGATACCACGGCAATTCAATCATTTCTAAAACAGATTCCGTAAAAAATGACGCGGAAATTCGGAATTTCTTTGCTGTCTCTGCTGGCAATGCCCTGTTTTGGTCAACAATTTTCCGGTAAGGAAGCTGATAAGAGAATGTTCGTTAAAGGTAATGCGCTTTTCCTGCCGGCACTGATCCTGAATATTGGCTTAGAAACGGAAATTAATGAACATGTTACCTGGCAGAATGATTTTCTTCTTTCTCCGTGGAAAAGCATCAATGGTAACCATGCGATGGTGCTGATGGGACACACGGAAGGAAGATATTATTTTGACAGGTCATTTAACAAATGGTATGTTGGCATTAATCTCGGTACCGGCATTTTCGATCTGACCAAATGGAATTACAGTGGCACCGACAGATTTCAACGAGGATACAATGTGATGATTGGTGGCGTCATCGGCTATCAGTATCAATGGAAAGAACGTTGGAATATCGATATGTTTTTAGGAGGTGGTTCCGTGCAGTCATGGTATCACGGTTATGCGCCGACCGACAATCCGCCCGGATTCTACCGATATGATGAAGCCGAATACTGGAATAAAAGCGGCGAAGTTCTGCCATACCGCGGAGGAATTATGGTGTCATACCGTTTAAACTGATAAGAAATGAATATTCGAAGCAAAAAATACTGGGTTATTGCCGCAATCAGTTTTATCATCCTTTTCCTGATGAATTATTTAGGCAATACACAGCCGGACAAGCTTGAAAGAGCGCTGTTAACCGCTGCTGCAGGCGTTGTGGGGCTTACTGTGGGAATGTGGTTTGTAAACCGGAATAAAGACAGCGATCCTCCACAAAATTTCGACTGATTTCTAAAGAACATCTAAACGATTTCACTGGTTAAACCTCTGGAAATCAGTTTATCGTGCATAGGTTTCAGCTTCTCTAAATCACCCGTTTTGACGGTGCATTTTCCTTTGTAATGAACCAGTATCGTACACTGTTCCGCCTGTTCCTGCGTGTGCCCGCAGATTTCAATGAGGCATTCAATGACAAAATCGAAAGTGTTAACATCATCATTCCAAAGAACGAGTTTATACACTTCGTCTTCTTTCTCCATTACCGCGATTTCTTCTTCGTATTCGCGTTTCGGATCTTCGTAATTCTTTGAAAAGTAAATCTTCAACAGATTCATAATGTAAATTTATATGGCACCGATTTCATCTGCCAATTCGTCGATGATATTTTTCTCTTCATAAATGAGTTCGACTAACTCTACACTTTTATTGTTCATTTTCAAAATTTTGAACTGGTAGTCGTTCATCTCAAACTCCTGATTTTCTTCCGGAATATCACTGAGTTCATGCAGAATATATCCGGCAAGCGTATTGAAATCTCCTTCTTCTGATTCCGGAAATTTCTTCGGCAGAAATTCGTTGATTTCATCAAGTGGCTGTGTAGCCTGAACCCAGAAGGTATTTTCGCCTACCTGATCTACAATTTTATCTTCATCGTCTTCCTCATCCTGAATTTCTCCAACGAGTTCCTCGAGGATATCTTCCAGCGTAATCAGTCCTTCTGTACCGCCAAACTCGTCGATTACTATTGCCATATGCTGCTTCTTCGCCTGGAATACTTTTAACAGATCAGAAATTTTCTTACTTCCAACCACAAAAAAAGCTTCCCGCAGCAATCCGCGAAGATATTCATGAGACATTTCACGGCGCTTTACGAACTCTCGGATTATCTCCTTGGCATAGATCACACCGATGACATTATCAATGGAATTCTCAAAAACCGGAATCCTTGAATAGCCGCTTTCCATGATGCTGTTGATAATTTCCTCAACGGGATCCTCAATGTCGATAGACATGATGTTCTGTCGCGGAACCATAATCTGCTTTGCGGAATGGTCTGTAAAATCGAAAGCATTTTTAATGATCTCGTAGTTTTCTTCCTGAATTTCACCGCTGTCTGCAGACTGCTTTACCAGTAGTTGTAGTTCTTCTGTTGAATGGATTTCATGCTCAGAAGCTGGATGAATCTTGATCAGTCGTAAAAAAGCATTCGATAAGCCGTTCATCGACCAGATAAATGGCTTGAAAATATTGTAGAACAAACGAAGTGGTGTCGAGATCACCATGGTTGTAGCTTCAGACTTACGGATTGCAATGGATTTCGGAACCAATTCTCCGAAAACGATGTGCATCACCGTGATAATCAGGAAACTGAGGATAACCGAAATGGTGGTGATCATGGTATCAGCAACCTGTATCTCGATATATCTGAACGTGTCTTCGATGATGTGATGCAGGGCACTTTCACCAACCCAACCCAAAGCCAGCGAAGCAAGGGTAATACCGAGCTGTGTCGCGGAAAGGTAGGCGTCCAGATTTTTGATGATATGTTCAGCCTGCTTAGCCATGGCGTTGCCTTCGGCGGCTTTCAGCTGAATCTGTGAATATCGAACTTTAACTATTGAAAACTCTGCGGCTACGAAAAAGCCATTTAAAAGAACTAAGAATAACGCTATTAATAGTTTGACTATACTGTCGGGGTCCATTTATTTTGATAAACAATAATTTGCAAATATATAGAAATTTTTGGTGGTTATTTTGTAGAATTTCAGTGTTTTACTGCTGTATTTCTGTTATTTTTCTAAAGCTGAATTACCTTTATTAACTTCATAACACTACTATTGAAATCAACAACACCTCCTTTTCTGTCTCAGTGATAAAATAACCGCCTAAGAACTAATCAAGACGTTTAGCGCGACAATTAAAAAGAATTCCCACAAACAACGAAACACCGAGATTTCGGTGCTTCAGTCGTTGTTTATCTGTGAAATATTTTAACTGTTCTTCAAAGCTTCTGCTCCGGAAACGATCTCGAGGATTTCCCCGGTAATAGCTGCCTGTCTGGCTTTGTTGTAATGGATAACCAAATCATTTTTCAATGCACTTGCGTTGTCGGTTGCTTTGTGCATCGCAGTCATCCGCGCTCCGTGTTCGGAAGCAACAGAATCCAGTATCGCTTTGTAAACCTGTGTTTTAATCGATTTCGGAATCAGATTTTCCAGAATTTCGCGTGCACTCGGTTCGAAAATATAATCTGTATTGATGCTGTTTTCAGCAGCTTTTTCAGGCATCGCAATCGGAAGAACCTGTTCCGTGGTTACTACC
>JAEWOM010000008.1 GCA_023399675.1 Bacteroidota bacterium | reverse complement strand
CGGACAAAAAAACGGTTTTGCTCGCAAATGATCTTGACGCACTTCTGCCCAATGTGCTGATTGCTAAAAAATTAAATATCCCTCTGGTTTTCGACAGCCATGAAATTTTTACAGAAATGCCGGCAATTCAAGGTAGGTGGACGCAAAAGGTATGGCGTCTGCTGGAAAGAAATCTGGTGCCGGGCATGAAATATATGATGACGGAAAGCTATAGCTATGCCGAATGGTTCAAAAATGCATACGGAGTAGATCCGGTTGTAGTCCGCAATATTCCCCGGAAACTTCCGCCACCGACAGAATTGCCTCAGAACGGTCCGAAAATCATTTTATATCAGGGTGTTATCAATCAGTCGAGAGGTATTCCGCAGGCGATTAAGGCGATGAAGGATGTTCAGAATGCTGTATTCAAAATCGTTGGAGATGGCCCCAAAAGAAAAGAATATGAGAAACTTGTGGCAGATTCCGGTCTTGGAGAAAAAGTTCAGTTTCTGGGAAAAATGTTCCCTGATGACCTTAGAAAAGTTACAAAAACTGCCGATGTCGGCTTGAGTCTCGAAGAAAACGGAGGCGTAAGCTATCTTTATTCATTGCCGAACAAGGTGGCCGATTATATTCAGGCGCGTGTTCCGTCCGTGATGATCAATTTCCCTGAAATGCAACGGGTTCACAATGAATTCAAGGTTGGGGAACTGATTGACAATCATGATCCGAAGGTGATTGCTGAACGCATCAACATAGTTCTTAACAAGGGGAGATCTTTCTATTGGGATGAGCTGAACAGGGCTGCGGAAAGCCTTTGCTGGGAAAACGAAGAGGCCGCGATTTTGGCGCTGTTTGACAAAGCCATTCAGGAAAACTTTCAATAAATTTGCATTATGACGATTCAGCAAAAGCAACAGGAAGCCATCGATGAATTCGCGTACTTCGACGATTGGGAAGAAAAATATGCCTATTTAATCGATTTAGGAAAGGAACTAAAAGACTTTCCTGAGGATAAAAAGATTGACGAAAACCTCATAAAAGGCTGTCAGTCAAAAGTTTGGCTCGATGCAGATTTCAGAGACGGAAAAATATTTTTCAATGCAGACAGTGACGGTATTCTGCCAAAAGGCATGGCTGCACTGTTGGTGGATATCTACAGCGGGCACACAGTTCAGGAAATTTTGGATTCCGATTTCGATTTTATTTCGGAGATCGGTTTGCAGGAATTTCTCTCTCCATCCCGGGCGAACGGACTGATGGCGATGACCAAACAGATTAAATTCTATGCGGTGGCATACCGTATGAAGACCTCATGACGATACTCGCTTACCGTTTTTCAGCATTTGGTGATGTGGCGATGGTTGCTACGGTTTGCAGGGAATTTATTGAGCAGAATCCCGATGTGAAACTGGTAATTGTTTCACGTGAAAACTTCAGAGATTTATTTGCAGGTTTGGCGCGTCTACACTTCAAAGGAGTGGATTTGGATATTTACAAAGGATTCATCGGTCTGCGCAAACTGGCTAAAGAGTTATTACAGGAGTTTCAACCGACTCAAATTGCTGATTTACATGATGTTATCCGTTCAAAAATCCTGAACAGGTATTTTAAATCGCAGGGTTTTGAAGTTTCTGTCATCGATAAAAGCAAGGAGGAGAAGGAACAGTTGACCGATATCTGGAATTTAGAAAAAACGCCTTTGAGAACAACTGTTGAGCGCTATGCGGATGTGTTCCGGAATCTCGGACATCAGTTGACGCTTTCTTATCAGTTGCAGCCTGTGCCCGGTAAGAAGGAAGGTATTGGTTTTGCGCCGTTTGCACAGCATTTCGGCAAGATGCTTCCGCTTGAAAAATCTTTTGAAGCTGCGAAAATTCTTGCGCAGCAGTTTCCCGTTTATTTTTTCGGAAGCCGTGGTGAAGAAGCAGAAATTCTGGAGAACTGGCAACGCGAAGTTCCGAATACGTTCAATCTTGCCGGTAAACTCACCCTAAGTCAGGAATTAGAAAAAATTTCTCAACTCTCGCTGATGATTTCCATGGACAGCGCCAACATGCATCTTGCCAGTCTGGTCGGCACACGCTGTATTTCCATTTGGGGTGCAACCCATCATTTTGCGGGGTTTTTAGGTTACGGACAGAGCGAGCAGGATATTGTTCAGGTGAAGGATCTTACCTGCAGACCGTGTTCTGTTTTTGGTGACAAGGAATGCTACAGAGGTGATTATGCCTGCCTGCATGAAATTGACATTCAGAAAATAATCGAAAAAATTTAAAGCAGGGCCGGCAGTTGATCAGCAGCTTTTCCGGGAAAACTGTTCACCGATAAAAAGTTCTTAGAAAATAAAAATGTGGGCGGTACTGGGCTCGAACCAGCGACCTCTGCGATGTCAACGCAACGCTCTGAACCAACTGAGCTAACCGCCCTTCAGCAGAGAATAAAAGTAACAAAAAAATCCCACATTTCTGTGAGATTTTGCTTTGCTTAACAAATCAGAACAGACGGTTGCTATCCTGGGACCGGCAGCGGTATTTGATTTAATAGCAATCGCAGGTATAATCCATGATATACTTGTGAAATGCTTCGCCATAACTTCCATAAAGTCCTTCGGTCCGAAAGGCACTCCAACTTCTTGGGGTAAGTGGTCTACTTTTTTGACAGTTTGTAAATATAGTTTTTTCAGTTGAAATTTGCACTTGCCAACCGAAACGGAATCAGGCTCTGCTGAGGAGCAACCTGACAGGGATAGGTTGTCCGACGAAATATAATTTTCAGGAGCACTGCTGATAGCAGTGCTTTTTTCTGAATTATATTTCAGAAGCTTACGCCTTAAAAAAACCTTATGCAGCCTCATATTCTGCAGGTGTTTTAAAGTTAAGCGCTTCGTGCGGCCTTTCGTTGTTATAATCCCGGATCCATACCTCGGTGAGGTCTTTTGCTTCCTGCAGTGAGAAAAACAGATAGGCATCCAGCACATCTTCGCGGTAGGTTTTGTTAAACCGTTCGATGATGGCATTTTGCTGTGGTTTTCCCTTCTGGATCTTTACCCATGCAATACCATTCTTGTCGAGCCAATCCTGAAAAAGATGCGAAGTGAACTCGGGGCCGTTATCTGTACGGATGCCTTTGGGCTTACCATGCTTTTCAATCATGCGTTCCAAAAATTGAATCACCGCTCTGGACGGCATCGATGTCCGGATGTCTATTCCCAGGCACCCTCTGTTGTACTGGTCAACCAGGTTCAGGGTGCGGAAGCGCCCTCCTCTTGCCAGCGAATCGCTCATAAAATCCATCGCCCATTCCTCGTTCTTTTCCAATGGAACCTGAATGGGATTAGCCGGATTGTCTAAACGTTTCCTCTTCATTCTTTTGTACAGCGAGAACCCACATTTCTGATAAATCCTCCTGATCTGGGACACACCGAACTGGGGGTACTTTTTGCGCACTTTCACAATCACCTTCTTGCGTCCCAGCCTGCTGGTGCCAAGTACCGAGGTGATGGCTTCTTTCAGCTCCTCATCTTTCTGAGGCATCCGCTTTTTGTAATATTTTGAAGTCCGTGAGCGTCCCATTATGCGGCACACCTTAGCATAACTTACATCCGGTCTTTTCTCTGCGACATAAGCAATGCAGCGCTCCTTTTGGTAAGGTGTTACCACTTTTTTGAGTTGATCTCTTTCAAAATATCGATGGACAGCTGCTGGTCGGCAACAATGCGTTTGAGGCGGGCGTTTTCTGATTCCAGCTCCTTGACCCGCTGAAGTTCCGAAAGTGTCATACCTCCGTATTTGCTCTTCCAGTTATAGAATGTCTGTTCGGAAATCCCAAACTCCCTGCAGATCTCTGCCACCTTCCTG
>JAEWOM010000203.1 GCA_023399675.1 Bacteroidota bacterium | reverse complement strand
ATCGCCGAACTGGTAACGTTAATTAGGAGTTTTTCTTAAGCAGGTTAAAATAGTGTCCTAGCTGATTCCGAACGCTTTCGCGAGCATTTCATATTCCCGCAATTTAAAATCCTGAGCAAAAGGTATGGTGCAAATCATGAGTTCGTCAAATCCGTAGAGGAACTGTTCGTGTTTCAGCATTTGCACCACTTCATTGAGTTCACCACGCAGATGCCAGGATTTGTTCTGTTCAATAAAAAGCCTTTCGGCTTCATTTAAAGGATAAACTGCGGCTTCTTCGGGAGACATCCGTTCAATTTTCCTTCCGGTGTAAAGATGCAGCCTTGCAATATCGGTGGAAAGTGCGTTGAACTCTGCCTCTTCTTTGGTGTCGGCCACGGTAACCATATAACTGGCAAGCACATTCGGTTCCTGCTGGAAGGCTGAAGGCTTAAAGTTTTCACGGTACACATCGAAAATATCGCGGTCTATTTTACCGGTGAAAAACTGTACATAACCGTAGGCCGTCCCCAGTTTTCCGGCTTCCATAGCGCTGTTTCCGGTGGAACCGAGCAAAAATATTTCAGGAAGAACTACATTTTCCGGTGCTGCTTTTACAGAGGCATTGTAGGAGAGTTCTCCGTCCTGGTCCTGAAGCAGATGCATAGTTTCCGTCAATTTTTGGTACAGATCCTGAAACCGGGTGTCTCTACCTTCAGAAAGAGCCAGAATTGCCTTGCCATCTCCTCCCGGAGCTCTGCCTGCGCCGAAATCGATTCTGCCGGGCGCATAAGCAGAAAGCGTTTTCAGTGTTTCTGCCATTTTGTACGGTGCATAATGCATCATCATCGTTCCGCCGGAACCCAGGCGGATTTTTTCGGTTTGTCCGGCAAGGTGTGCGATGGAAATTTCAGGAGCAGAACTCGCAAAGCCGTCGGTATTATGATGTTCAGCAAACCAAAAGCGGTGATATCCAAGTTTGTCAGCTAATTTTACAGCTTCACGCATGTTTTCCAGCGCTTGCTGATGTGTCTGTCCTTTCGAAACGGGAGCCTGGTCCAGAATACCTACTTTCATTTGTTTAAATTCAAAAAAACGGGAAAATTCCGTGGAATATTCCTTGGATGTTTAGAAAACGGTTATGGTTATAAGTTACGACTTTTTTTTCTTCTTTTCGCTTTTTGTACTTTGCTTTTTGGGAACTTTCAGGCCGTCGCGCTCAGCTTCGGAAATTCCGATGGCAATTGCCTGTTTGCGGTCACCGGAGGAAGATTTTAGTTTTCCTTCTTTAAACTCATGCATTACATCACCGATTTTTTCCTGAGCTGCCTTTGATATTTTCTCGTTGCCATACTTTTTCTTTTTTTTCTGAGAATGTTTCAATTAAACTGCCAGCGTCGGTTTAGTGGCAGAATGCTGTAACAGAAGGATGAAATTTTATATATTTGGAAAGAATCAATTTTAAGCATGAGAAAAATACTTATTGCCGCAGCGGTTTTCGCATTTACAGCCTCATTTTCACAGGAAATAACACTGGATAAAATCTATTCCGGATATTATCGTGGAAAAGGAATTGCCGGCATTTCATCATTAAAAAGCGGTGAAAGCTACGCCGTACTGGAGCCTGCCGGAATTGTAAAGTATTCTTATAAAAATACGGGGAAAGAGGGCGTTGTGGTTGAAGGTAAATTTCGGGGCTATCAGTTTTCCAGTGACGAATCGAAAGTGATGCTTACCTTAGAAGCACAGCAGGTTTACCGCCATTCTTATCTTGGGAAATTTGAAGTTCGCGATTTGAAATCCGGTCAGTCGGTAATGCTGCACGAAGGTAAAAAAATACAGGAACCCAGGTTCTCTCCCGATGCCACAAAAGTGGCTTACGTTGCTGATAATAACCTGTTTTTCCAGGAGCTGTCCACCGGAAAAATAACGCAGATTACCACCGATGGCAAGAAAAATGAAATTCTGAACGGACTCGCCGACTGGGTTTATGAGGAAGAATTTGCGCATGCGCGACTGTTTGAATGGACGAAGAATTCAGGTGCAATTGTATTCGTCAGATCCGATGAATCGGCTGTGAGAGAGGTAAATCTACCTATTTATGACAAGCAGCTGTATCCTTCCGAAATGAAATTTAAATATCCGAAAGCCGGAGAAACCAACTCCACGGTAAGCGCGCATTTGTACAGGCTTGATTCGGGAGCCATATCCCGACTGGATCTTTCAGGATTCAAGCAGTACTATATTCCAAACGTCATTCGTACCGAAGGTGATGATGAGATGATCCTCCTTACTTCCGAACGTACACAGAATGCAACCGACGTTCTGAAAGTGAATACGCGTACAGGAAAAGTTTCAAAACTTTTTACTGAAACCGATGAAAAATGGATCGACACCGACAATCCTACTATGGAATTTCTGCCGGATAACTCCTTTATCTGGGCCAGCGAACGCGATGGTTTCAGGCATCTCTACCACTACGATAAAAATGGTAAACTTAAAAAACAGATCACCAAAGGGAAATGGGAGGTCACTGATTATTACGGATATAACCCGAAAAGTAAAGAGGTTTATGTACAGACAACGCAAAATGGAAGCATCAATAAAGTGGTCTCTAAATTCAATATTTCCAACGGTAAATCTCAGTTGGTTTCTCAGCCTGCCGGCAATAATTCTGCGAATTTCAGCAGGAATTATCAGTATTTCATCGAAACATCATCAACGGCAGAAAAACCGTACACATACACACTGAAAACCAGTTCGGGACAAACCGCTAAGGAACTTCAGAATAATAACGAACTGCTGCAGAAACTGAAAGCAGATAACTGGGTAGCCAAGGAGTTTTTTACCGTTCCGAACGAAGCCGGAGATCAGATGAACGCCTGGATTATGAAGCCGAAGAACTTTGATCCGAACAAAAAGTATCCGCTACTGATGTTTCAGTACAGCGGTCCAGGTTCCCAGCAGGTTTCAAACTCCTGGGATGGCGGAAACGGAATCTGGTTCAATCATCTCGTTCAGCAGGGATATATCGTTGCCTGTGTTGACGGCCGTGGTACAGGATACCGCGGAACGGAGTATAAGAAAGTGACTTACATGAATCTTGGAAAGTATGAAATCGATGACCAGATCGCTGCAGCAAAATGGTTCGGAAAACAGTCGTATATCGACAAAGACAGAATCGGGATTTTCGGCTGGAGTTACGGTGGATATATGGCCAGTTTAGCTTTGACCAAAGGTGCAGATGTTTTCAAAACCGGAATCGCTGTAGCTCCGGTTACAAACTGGCGTTATTACGATACGGTGTACACCGAGCGCTTTCTGCGAACCCCGCAGGAAAATCCGGATGGATACGATCAGAATTCACCGACAACCTTCGCAAACCTGATGAAAGGAAATTTTCTGCTGATTCACGGCACTGCAGATGACAATGTGCATGTGCAGAACGCGATGGAATTTGCTGAAGCCCTGATTCAGAACAATAAACAGTTCGAATATATGGTTTACCCGGACAAAAACCACGGAATTTCCGGCGGGAAAACCAGACATCAGCTTTACCGAAAAATGACTGATTTCTTACTCGAAAAACTGTAATTTTACACGCAAAAAAAAATGAAGCCCCGACAGCGATGTCGGGGCTTCTCTATAAAATGTGTAC
>JAEWOM010000192.1 GCA_023399675.1 Bacteroidota bacterium | reverse complement strand
CAATGTCTGTGAACCGCTCAAACAGCTGATCCAGTTTCGGCGCGCAGATCCGCCCTTCGAAAAGTTCGTCTTCATCATGTTTTTCGCGCGACAGAAGATATACAACCGTAAGCCTGCCCGCGAAGTGCGCAGCAAGTTCATCAATCTGTTTTCTGAAAATGATATCATTTACGCTTCGGTTGCTGAAGAACAGATAGGCCTTCGATTTCGGTTCCTGATGAAGCGCTTCCTTTATATTGGAGAGCACCGGAGAAATACCACTTCCCGCTGCAAGCCCAACGTACATTTTTTCGTTGGAGGCATTGTAGTGTGTATAAAAATGACCCTGAGGTGCAAGCACATCAACCATATCCCCTTCTTTCAACTCCTGATTCAGATAGGTAGAAACCCGGCCTCCTTCCAGATGTTTAACCAGTACTTCCAGCTCCGCATTGCCTTCCGAAGGCGCGTTTACAATGGAGTAACTTCTGCGGAGATCCTCTTCTCCCATCATAAACCGCACATTGATGTACTGCCCCTGTTTAAAACTGAATTCATGACGAAGGTGTTCCGGAATTTCAAATGAAATATGAACAGAATCGTTTGTTTCCTTCGTTATTTTTGAAACTTTTAACTGATGAAAATGATGCATAAAATATCTAAAAAATTACCTTTCGGCAACTCATACAAAGATACGTAATTTTTAGTTTTTGTTCAGGACAGCAAACAGTCGGCAAAATATTAAATATGGCAACTGTTTATGATGATAGTGCACTGTCAAGTTTGAATGGTTTTTCCGAAAAGCTTGACTTGATTCGGAAAATCTGACCGAAAAACACGAGGCAAACCCTCAGACCTCAGACATTTTGACCTAATTCTCAGTAGCTTTACATTTTAGAATATGTTTTGCAATTCAATCAGAAATTTGAAAAATCACACAAAAACATATGAACTTAAATCAATTTACAGTAAAATCTCAGGAAGCCATTCAGAAAGCGCAGCAGGTTGCGGTAGAATTCGGCAACCAGAGTATTGAACCTCAGCATCTTCTGGAAGGCATTTTTCAGAGCGATGAAAGTATTTCTACGTTCCTGCTGAAAAAATCAGAAGCAGACGAAAATCTGTTGAGAGAACGGAACCGCGAAAGTATCGAAAGCCTCCCAAAAGTTGAAGGCGGAAACATTTATCTGAGCCAGAGCGCAAATAAGGTACTGCTGGAAGCACCGAATGTTGCCAAAAAAATGGGCGACGAATTTGTTACCATCGAACATCTGTGGATCGCGTTAATCGACGTAAACTCATCAGTTTCTACCATGCTGAAAGACATGGGCGTAACGAAATCTTTGCTGGAAAGCGGGATTAAAGAATTAAGAAAAGGCTACAAAGCAACATCTGCAAGTGCAGAAGAAACCTATCAGAGCTTAAATAAATATGCGAAGAACTTCAACGAACTGGCCGCAGAAGGCAAACTGGACCCCGTAATCGGACGCGATGAAGAAATCCGCCGTGTTTTACAGATCTTGTCGAGAAGAACCAAGAACAACCCCATCCTGATCGGTGAGCCCGGTGTTGGAAAAACGGCTATAGCAGAAGGAATTGCTCACAGAATCATCTCCGGTGACATCCCGGAAAACCTGATGGACAAAACCCTGTACTCGCTGGATATGGGCGCTCTGATTGCCGGCGCAAAATACAAAGGTGAATTTGAAGAGCGTCTGAAATCAGTGGTGAACGAAGTCATTAAATCCGACGGACAGATCATCCTGTTTATCGATGAAATCCACACGCTGGTTGGTGCAGGCGGCGGAGAAGGCGCAATGGATGCCGCAAACATTCTGAAACCGGCCCTGGCAAGAGGAGAACTGCGTGCTGTTGGCGCAACCACTCTGAATGAATATCAAAAATATTTCGAAAAAGATAAGGCACTTGAAAGACGCTTCCAGAAAGTAATGGTTGAAGAACCGGACACAGAATCAGCTATCTCCATTCTTCGCGGAATCAAGGACAAATACGAAGCCCACCATAAAGTGCGGATTAAAGATGAAGCAATCATCGCAGCCGTAGAACAGTCGCAGCGTTATATTTCTGACCGTTTCCTTCCGGATAAAGCAATTGACCTCATCGATGAGGCTTCTGCGAAACTAAGAATGGAAATCAATTCCAAACCGGAAGATCTCGACGTGCTCGACCGAAAACTGATGCAGATGGAAATTGAATTGGCAGCGATTTCAAGAGAAGGCAATCAAACCAAAATCGAGCACCTGAAAGAAGATATTGCAAAAGTACAGGAAGAACGCAATGAACTGAATGCAAAATGGCTTGGCGAAAAGCAGAAATCCGAAGACCTGACCAACGTTAAAAAAGAGATCGAAACCCTGAAACTCGAAGCAGAAAAAGCATCACGAGTAGGCGATTACGGAAAGGTCGCAGAAATTCAGTACGGAAAACTGCGCGTAAAAGAGGAAGAACTTCAGAAACTCGAACTCGAGATGCAAAACCATGAAAACGAACTGATTAAAGAAGAAGTAACTTCTGAAAACATCAGTGAAGTCATTTCGAAATGGACCGGAATTCCTGTAACGAAACTGCTGCAGAGTGAGCGGGAAAAACTCCTTCACCTGGAAGAAGAACTGCACAAAAGAGTTGTCGGCCAGGAAGAAGCTATCACAGCGGTAGCTGATGCCATCCGAAGAAACCGTGCCGGACTGAACGATGAAAAGAAACCGATCGGCTCATTTCTCTTCCTTGGAACAACCGGTGTCGGAAAAACAGAACTGGCGAAGGCTTTGGCAGAATTTCTTTTTGATGACGAAAACAACATGACCAGAATCGACATGAGTGAATACCAGGAAAGACATTCGGTGTCCCGACTGGTGGGTGCGCCTCCGGGATACGTCGGTTATGATGAAGGCGGACAGCTCACCGAAGCCGTACGCAGAAGACCTTACTCAGTTGTTCTGCTCGATGAAATCGAAAAAGCACATCCGGACGTCTTCAATACACTGCTGCAGGTTTTGGACGACGGTCGTTTAACGGACAATAAAGGCCGTGTTGTAAACTTTAAGAATTCGATCATCATTATGACCTCCAATATGGGCTCACCGGTGATACAGGAAAGATTTGACAATGCTGAACGCGATGCAGAAGGCAATATCCTCCCGGAAGTGATCGAACACACGAAAGACGAAGTCTTTACCCTGCTGAAGCAGACTCTGCGTCCGGAATTTCTGAACAGAATAGATGAGGTCGTCCTGTTTCAACCGCTCAGCAGAAAAGAAATCGGAAAAATTGTTCAGTATCAGCTTCGCGGTTTCAACAAAATGCTGGAGAAAAAAGGTATCATCATGACCGCCACAGAAGACGCTGTAAACTACATCATGGAACGGGGCTACGACCCTGCTTTTGGAGCCAGACCTCTGAAAAGAGTACTGCAGCAGGAAGTTCTGAACAAACTTTCGAAAGAAATTCTAGCCGGAAATATTGATGACAATCAACGCATCACGCTCGATTACTTTGAAGAAAGCGGCCTGGTTTTCCGACCGACTGAATAAATATAAAGTTTAACTTATATTAACATACTAAAGGACGCCAATACTGCGTTTAAGAATAGAAATTTTTTTTCATCATTTGTGTTTTTGAGCATCCGTCGATATTTCGGCGGATGCTTTTTTATGACATCATCATCAATCAATCAAATATATAAATATATTATCATCGTGATCATCAATTGAATAGAGATATACGAATATTTACACATTTCCTTATATTGCGATATTACAAATCAAATACTTATGGATATAAACTATCGAAACCCGCTTCCCGATATAATTATTAATATCATATAAAAAATTACAAATAATTTTCGATTACCTATTGCGTATTAATTTCCGACTTTCTAATTTCGTTCAGCTTAATTAAAACAAACCATACCATTATGAAGAAAATTGGAATTTTTGCGCTGGCATTAGGAATGCTTGCCGCATGCAGCGACGAACCGGAAATGTCCGCACCGGAATCGATGAACAATCCGGAGATTTCCCATCGTGCACACTGCCCTTCGGACGAAATCAGAAAACAAAGTCTGAATGCCGATCCCGAACTGATGCAGCGCTATCTCGAAAATGAAAAGAGTGCAGTACAGTTTGAAAATGACCTGAAAATGGGGAAAGTTCTTGCAGACGGAACCGTTCAGATTCCGGTTGTAGTAAATGTACTGTACCGCACTTCCGCTGAAAACCTTTCACAGTCGCGGATTGCTGAGCAGATTGCCGTTCTGAATGCCGATTTCGCCGGAAGCAATTCCGATGTAATAAAAATCCCGACTGAATTTCAAGGGGTAAAGGCCGGAAATACAAAAATCTCGTTTAGGCTGCATAATATTGTGCGTAAATCCACAACTAAAACCAGCTGGAGCACCAATGATGCGATGAAAAGAACGAGCACAGGAGGAATCAACGCTACTTCACCGACAAATTATCTGAACATCTGGGTTGTAGGAAGCATGGGAGGTGTACTTGGCTACGCAACGTTCCCTGAATCCGCGGGTCGCTGGAACGACGGAATTGTACTGGCAGCTCCTTATGTAGGAAAAACCGGCGCTTCTGCACCATTCAATCTGGGCCGAACTGCAACTCATGAGGTCGGGCATTATCTGAATCTGCGCCATATTTGGGGAGACGGGAACTGTGCGACCGATTATGTAGCTGATACAC